>JAGXBI010000099.1 GCA_018971155.1 Burkholderiales bacterium | reverse complement strand
TGATCGACCTGGCGCGCAACGACATCGGGCGCATCGCGCAAACCGGCAGCGTCAAGGTCACCGACAAGTTCGTGGTCGAAAAATACTCGCATGTGCAACATATCGTGTCGAATGTCGAAGGCACGCTGCAACCGAATCTGTCCAACCTCGATGTGTTGAAAGCGACCTTCCCGGCCGGCACCTTGTCCGGCGCGCCGAAGGTGCGGGCGATGGAATTGATCGACGAGCTCGAACCCGTCAAGCGCGGCCTGTACGGCGGCGCGGTGGGCTACCTCTCGTTCACGGGAGAAATGGATCTGGCAATCGCGATCCGCACGGGGCTCATCCACAACGGCAATCTGTACGTGCAAGCGGCGGCGGGCGTCGTCGCCGACTCGGTGCCCGAATCCGAATGGCAGGAAACCGAGAACAAGGCGCGCGCCGTGCTGCGCGCAGCCGAACAAGTGCAAGACGGACTGGATTCGGAGATCTGACCATGCTGCTGATGATCGACAACTACGACTCGTTCACCTATAACGTCGTGCAGTATTTCGGCGAGCTCGGCGAAGACGTCCGGGTCTTTCGCAACGACGAAATCACGCTCGATGAAATCGCCGCGCTCAAGCCCGAGCGCATCTGCCTGTCGCCCGGGCCGAGCCACCCGTCCAACGCCGGCATCACGCTCGACGTGTTGCGCCATTTCGCCGGCCAGCTGCCGATTCTCGGCGTCTGCCTGGGCCACCAGGCAATCGGCGAAGCATTCGGCGGCAAGGTAGTGCGCGCGCAGCAAATCATGCACGGCAAGGTCAGCCGCATCGAAACCACCCAGCAAGGGGTGTTCGCCAACCTGCCCAGGCACTTTACCGTCACGCGCTATCACTCGCTGGCAATCGAGCGCGCCAGCCTGCCCGATTGTCTTGAGATCACCGCCTGGACCGACGACGGCGAAATCATGGGCGTGCGTCACAAACAATTCGCCATCGAGGGCGTGCAGTTCCACCCCGAGTCGATTCTCTCCGAGCATGGCCACGACCTGCTGCGCAACTTCCTGCAGGTTCAGCAGCCATGACGACGATCACATCGACACGCTTGCAACGCACGCAAACCCAATAATGGAGACTCCCATGACGATCACCCCCCAGGAAGCGCTGCAGCGGACCATCGAGCATCGCGAGATTTTCCACGACGAGATGCTGCACCTGATGCGCATGATCATGACCGGCGAGATGTCCCCGGTGATGGCCTCGGCCATCATTACCGGCCTGCGCGTCAAAAAGGAAACCATTGGCGAAATCGCGGCAGCCGCCCAGGTCATGCGCGAATTTGCCCGCCGCGTCGAGGTGCCGCCCACCGAACATTTTGTCGATATCGTCGGTACCGGCGGCGACGGCTCCCATACCTTCAATATCTCCACCGCCTCGATGTTCGTGGTGGCCGCCACCGGTGCGAAAGTCGCCAAGCACGGCAATCGCGGCGTCAGCTCCAAGTCGGGCAGCGCGGACGTACTCGAGGCGCTCGGCGTCAACATCATGCTCGAACCCGAGCAGGTAGCCGAATGCCTGCAGGCGGTCGGCATCGGCTTCATGTTCGCCCCCAATCATCATCCGGCGATGAAAAATGTCGCACCGATCCGCAAGGAACTGGGTGTGCGCACCATTTTCAACATCCTCGGCCCGCTGACCAATCCGGCTGGCGCGCCCAACCAGTTGATGGGCGTGTTCCACCCCGACCTCGTCGGCATTCAGGTCCGCGTGATGCAGCGCCTGGGCGCGCAACACGTGCTGGCAGTCTACGGCAAGGACGGCATGGATGAAGTCTCGCTCGGTGCCGCCACGCTGGTGGGCGAGCTCAAGGACGGGCAAGTGCGCGAATACGAAATCCACCCCGAGGACTTCGGCCTGCAAATGGTCAGCAACCGCAGCCTGAAAGTCGCCGATGCAGCAGATTCGAAGGTGATGCTGCTGGGCGCCCTGGAAAACCAGCCGGGCGTCGCCCGCGAAATCGTCACGCTCAACGCCGGGGCTGCCTTGTATGCCGCCAACAAGGTCGATTCGATCGGTGAGGGCATCACGCTGGCGCGCGAGACCATCGCCAGCGGCGCGGCGCGCGCGAAAGTCGACGAATTCGCCGCCTACACGCAACGCTTCAAGCAGTAACGCCGTCACAGCCCGCAGGAAAGACGACATGTCCACCATTCTCGACAAAATCCTCGCCGTCAAGGCCGAGGAGATCGCCGCCGCGAGCCGCGCTCGCGATCTGCCCAGCTTGCGCCGCGAGGCCGAGGCAACCCGGCACGACGCCACGCTGCAGCCACGCGATTTCGCCAACGCGTTGCGCGGCCGCATCGCGGCAGGCCACGCCGCGGTCATCGCCGAAATCAAGAAAGCCAGCCCGTCCAAAGGCATCCTGCGCGAGCAATTCGTGCCGGCCGAGATCGCCCAGTCATACGCGCGGCACGGTGCCGCGTGCCTGTCGGTGCTCACCGATCGACAATTCTTCCAGGGCAGTCCGGCCTATCTGCAGCAAGCGCGCGCCGCATGCACGCTACCCGTGCTGCGCAAAGACTTCATGATCGATGCCTATCAGATCTACGAAGCGCGTGCGATGGGCGCCGACTGCGTCCTGCTGATCGTCGCCGCACTCGAACTGCCGCATATGCAGGAACTCGAGGCGCAGGCGCATGAGCTGGGCATGGCCGTATTGGTCGAAGTACACGGCGCCCAGGAACTCGACACCGCGCTGCACCTGAAAACCCCCTTGCTGGGCATCAACAACCGCAACCTCCACACCTTCGAGGTCAGTCTCGACAACACGCTGCGCCTGCTGCCGCAAATCCCGGACGAGCGCCTGGTGGTCACCGAGTCGGGCATCCTCGATCGCGACGACGTTGGCCGCATGCGCGACGCCAACGTGCACGCGTTCCTGGTCGGCGAGGCATTCATGCGTGCGGCCGATCCGGGTGCCGAGCTGGCTCGCCTGTTCGACTGATCATGACCATCGAGCGCGAAATCAAACTCGCCGTGCCGGCCGGCGATACCGGCTTGCCGTCCGCGCTGGCTGACTATTTCGGCGGCCGCGCCGACATGCGTGCCGGCGCGCCGCAGCATCTGATCAACCGCTATTTCGATACGCCCGATCTGCGCCTGAGCCAGGCCGCCGCAGCCTTGCGGCTGCGCTACGTGGAGCGCGGCGGCACCGGCCAGTGGCTGCAAACCCTGAAGAGCAGCGGGACCAGCGCCGGCGGCCTGCACGTTCGTCACGAATGGGAATTGCCACTCGCGCATGGCGAACTGGATATTGCGGCCTTGCTGGACGTTTGCGACGCCCCCGGGATCGCGGCAACCCTGCGAGGTATCGCGGCCGAATTGCGCCCGCTGTTCGAAACCAATTTCCACCGCCAAATCTGGACCCTTTCCCATGTGGGCGCGCCGCTCGAAATTGCGCTCGACCAGGGAGAAATCACCGTCGAGCATGACGGCGTAAGTCATCGCGACCCGCTATGCGAACTCGAGCTCGAACTCGCCAGCCAGGACGCCAGTGGCGAAGCGGCGCTGCAGGCCGTGGCCGCCGACCTGCGCCGGCGCTTCCCGGGTTTGCACCCGGACGACACCAGCAAAGCCGAGCGCGGCTATCGACTGCGCCAACACGTATTGCACAATGCGGGCAACCAGCGCGGATAACCGCACTGCTGATCAGTTGGACAGCCAGCCCTCGCCTGCCCAGGACCCAATGCCGAACGCCAACACCGTGCCACGACAACAAGATCTGTTCGACGCCCCATCGACGCCGTCCGCATTGCCGCTGCGCGCGCAATTCGAATCGCTGTCGGCCGAGTGGCGCGCACTGCTCGCGCCATTCATGCGCAGCCCCGCTTACGATGAGTTATGCGACTTCGTCGACGAGGAGCGGGCGGCCGGCAAACAGATCTATCCGGACGACGCATTTCATGCGTTGCGCGTCACCTCGCCCGATGCCGTCAAGGTCATCATCCTCGGCCAGGACCCGTATCACGGCGAAGAGCATGGCGTGCCGCAGGCCCATGGCCTGGCCTTTTCGGTACGCCCCGGCATTCGCGTGCCGCCATCACTGCGCAATATCTACAAGGAAATCGAACGGGATCTGCATATCGCTGCGCCAGGGCATGGCTATCTGGAGACCTGGGCGAGCCAGGGCGTGCTGCTGCTCAATACCGTGCTGACGGTCGAGCGCGGTCAGGCGGCGAGTCACGCCAAGCGCTTCAAGAATGGGGGATGGGAGGCATGCACCGACTGCCTGCTGCGCGAGTTGTCGCAGCATCGCAAGGCACTGGTGTGTCTATTGTGGGGCTCTCACGCGCAAGCCAAGGCGCCGCTGCTTGCCGGCAATGGTCACTTGCTGCTCGAGGCGCCGCATCCTTCGCCGTTGTCGGCGCATCGCGGCTTTTTGGGTTGCGGCCATTTCAGCGCCGTCAATCGGCATCTGGCCAGTGTGGGCGCCACGCCCATCGACTGGCGCATCGCACCGCTGCCCTAACAACCGAGCGTGCCCATCGCGCCTTCCTGATAGCGGCGCAGCGTGTCGACCAGTTGCGCCTCGTCGCGCACGGCAAACGCTCCCTGGTAAATGACCGGCTCATGGAGCGGCGCGCCGCCCAGCAACGCAAGCCCGGCACCGGCCGTGCCGGATACGTTCCATGTACCGGCCGGCAAGGTCGCCGCCATCGTGGAGCCGCCGGCCGCCAGCAAAACGCCATCGATTCTGCAACAGCCGTCGAGCACCAGCGCGAACCAATGCCTATCCTCCGGCAACGCCAACGACAAGGTATCGTCGGTTTGCCAGTTCAAGGTCAGCAGGGTCGCACCAGCGTGCGGCACCAGCGGCGCCTGGCGCTCCTGCCATTGCCCGCACACTAGCCGCAGCTCGACACCGCCGCTTTGCCAACAAGGCATTTGTTCGCCAGGCACCCGGCGTTGCTGCGGCGCACCCTCGCGCTCGCAGTCCGCATAATTGACGACAACCTGCAGGCCACGGCACTCGGCGCTACCGTCGGCCGGCGTCTCTTGATGCACCGTGCCGCAATGCGCGTCGAGCCACAGCAGGTCGCCCGGACGGGCCACTGCCTCATCGCCCTGAGCCAGACGGCTGCGCAACCCGCCCGCGGCATCGGGGAGTATGTAGTGCGCGACCGCGCACCCGGCGTGCGGATGGGGCGGAATCACCGCCCCGGACAAGCGGAACACCTCGAAAGACAACAACGGATCGGTCTGCGTCAGGCGGTCGTGCACCCCGACCGAATGAAACAACGTGCAGCGACTGCGATGGGTGGTCGACAGCGGCGACGGTTGCGCGGACGGATCGTTGTGTCTCATGAGGCGGGTCGTTGGTTAAATAGCGGCGATCGCTTCACGCGCCTGGGCGAACGCGGTGGCAGCCGCTTCCGGGCCGCGCGCCAAGCCTTCGGCGTAGATGAAGGTCACGTCGGTCATGCCCAGAAAACCCAGAATGGTCTTCAGGAACGGGGTCTGGCTATCGTTGGGCGTATCTTTGTAGAAGCCGCCGCGCGCCAGCGCAACATAAACTTTCTTACCCTTGATCAGCCCTTCCGGCGTGCCGTCCTCGCCATAGCGGAACGTCACGCGGGCGCGCGTGATCCAGTCGAAATACGCCTTGAGTTGCGACGGCACGTGAAAGTTGTACAGCGGCACACCCAATACGATCGTATCGGCTGACTGGATTTCCGCGATCAGCGCGTCGCTGCGGGCAATGATCGCGTTCTGCTCCGGCGAGCGCTTGTCTTCCGGCGTGAAAAAAGCCCCGATCACCGTCTCGTCCAGGTGCGGCAGGCCGTCGGCCAGCAGGTCGCGCACGATCACCTTGGCTCCCGGTTGGGCAGCGCTCAGGCGTGCCACCGTCTCATTGGCCAGTGTCGTGGAATTTGCGCCCTGCGAGCGGGCTGCGGCATTGATCTGCAAAATGGTGGTCATCAATCTCTCCTTGGGTCGTTAAGGACGTACATGTCTTAGGAGAAATTCTAATAACCACGCAAAATGAAACAAGCCGCTAAAATTGAATTGTTTGTTCCCAATTTGGAACAGTGCTCCCCGAGATAACGCCATGATCGATGACCTGAACGACATGCTGATCTTCGCCGAGGTCGTGCGCTCCGGCAGCATCACCCGCGCCGGCGATCGGCTCGGCTTGCCGAAGGCCACCGTGAGCCGGCGCCTGACGCGCATGAAAACGCGGCTGGGCACCAAGCTCATGCACAAGACGACCCGTCGCCTGGAGCTCACCGAAGTCGGACAAGCCTATTATGAACGGTGCCTGCCGATCCTGGAAGAAGTCGAGGAGACGCGCGACTTCGCCAGCCAGTTGTCGAACCGGCCGCGCGGGCGGCTGCGCGTGACCGCGCCGAGCGATTTCGCCATGCAGTGGCTCGCGCCTGCGCTGGCCACCTTCTGCGCCGCCTACCCGGAAATATCCGTCGATATGGATCTCAGCCCGCGCCACGTCGACCTGATCGCCGAGCGCGTGGACGTCGCCATCCGCGCCGGCCATTTGAGCGACTCGACTCTGGTGGCACGCCATTTTCTGGACCTCACACGCAGTCTCTACGCCAGTCCGATCTACCTCTCGCAAACCGGCATGCCGACTTCGCCCGACGAACTCGCCGGGCATCGCTTCGTGCTGCTGCAGGGCGCGCGCAACGTCATCGACAGCGACGTGCTCACGCGCGGGCGCCAGCGCGTCGAGTTCACCATGCGCGGCGCCCTGCAGGTCAACAGCATGGGAATGGTCAAGGAACTGGCACTGGCCGGCGCCGGCATGGCGGCGTTGACCGACGGGCTGGCCGCGCCCAGCGCCGCCCTGGGCCGTCTCGTCAAGGTCTTGCCGGAATGGTCGTTGCCCAGTCATCCGGTGCACATGGTGACGCCATCGCGACGCTTCCTGCCGCGCAAGACACAGGTGTTCATCGAGCACATGATGGCGGTGGCGCGGCCTCAGGTCTGATGCGCCCACGCTGAGGCTACTCAGGAGCTTGGCTGGTATCAGCCGTGCAGCCAGCGCCCCCGGCGCGCCGCGGCACCGCGCTCTTTCGTAACGCCCAGGCGGTAACGGGCAGGCTCGGGCGCGCTCAAGGTCACCATGTATTCGTGCAGTTCATCGCGCCGGAACGCATGCAGGCGGACATCGTCGCCGGGCCGATAGCGCGCCAGCAGCTTATCGAGATTGCTGGCCGTCACGCGCAAGCCGTCGACAGCCACCAGCGTATCGCCGGCCGACAGGCCCGCGCGCTGCGCCGCACCGCCGTCATGCACCTGCGCCAGCGTGCACGAGCCATTGGCAGTGCCGAGTTTCACGCCGAGCGCCGGCTTGGCATTCTCATCGGGCTCGGCTTTGAGAGTCACGCCAAACCATTCGAACAACCGCGCCAGCGGCAAATCGCTCGTGCCATGTATCGCCGTGTCGAAAAATTCCTTCAGCGGCATGCCGCTGACCTGCTCGAACAGCGGCCTGACCTCCTCCTCGCGCACGCCGACCGGGCGGCCGCGATAGAAGTCGCGCCCGTAGCGCTGCCACAGGGCACGCATGATGTCGTCGAGCGACTTGCGGCCTCGCGTCCTGGTGCGAATCATCAGGTCCAGCGCCAGCGCGATCAGCGAGCCCTTGGTGTAATAGCTGACGATCGCATTGGGCGCGTTTTCGTCCTGCCGGTAATACTTGATCCAGGCATCGAACGAGCTCTCGGCCACGCTTTGCTTGTGCCGCCCGCTGCCGCGCAGCACGTTGCCGATGGTCTTGCCCAACAGATCGAAATAGTCCTGCTCGGCGATCACGCCGCTGCGCACCAGCATCAGGTCATCGTAGTAAGACGTGAAGCCCTCGAACAGCCACAGCAGCGAGGTGTAGTTCTCGCGCGCCAGATCGTATGGCGCGAAAACCGCCGGCTTGATGCGCTTGACATTCCAGGTGTGAAAGTACTCGTGACTGACCAATCCGAGAAATCCCCGGTAGCCTTCGCTCATCGCCGCGTGCCCCAGCACCGGCAGATCGCCGCGCGCGCACAGCAGCGCGGTCGAGGCGCGGTGCTCGAGCCCGCCGTAGCCGTCCCCCACCGCCATTACCAGGAACACATAGCGCGACACCGGCGCGCGGCCGCGCCCGCCGGGAGCCGGCTCGAAGAACTTGATCTGCGTCTCGCAGATCCGCTTCATGTCGCGGCACAGGCGCGCCATGTCGAGATTGGGTACGTTGCCGGTGATCGCCACCTCGTGCAGCGCGCCACACGCCTTGAAGCTCGCGTGGGCAAACGTGCCGAGCTCCACCGGCGAGTCGATCAGTTCGTCGTAATCGCATGCCAGATAGCGGCCGAACCCGAGCGCCTTGGTGTCGGGCGCCGGCGCCAGCGCCGTGGCGACCTGCCAGGCTCGGTAATGCGCGCCGCCCGGCCGCACGATATCGATCTCGCAAGGCGTCGCTTCCTGGCCGGCAACGCACAGAAATACGCTGCTGCCGTTGAAGAAACCGTGCGTCTGATCGAGATGCGCGGCCCGCACCGACAGGTCCCACGCATAGACTTGATAAGTCAGCGTGAGCGCGCCCTTGCACGGCGCGGCCTGCCAGGTATGTTTGTCGAGCTTGGCCAGCGCAACCTTGCGCCCCTGGCACACCGCGTCGATCGTGACAACATGCCGGGCAAATTCGCGCACCATATAGCTGCCGGGAATCCACGCGGGCAGCGTAAAGCGCTGCCCGGCCGGATCGGGCTGCGGCACGGTAACGCTGACTTCGAACAGGTGGGCGGCGGGCTGCTTGGGGACGATGCTATAGCGAATCGGTTTCATCAGGCGTCGTTATTGTTTCGGCATCCGCCGGCTTACTTGCCGGTTCCCAGCACCTGGGCCAATTGGGTTGCCGTCAGGGCGCCCGGCAAGCGGCGGCCATCGGTCAGAAAGATCGTCGGCGTGCCGGTCACGTTGAGCCGACGCCCGAGCGCCAGATTCTGTTCGAGCGGCGTACTGCAATTGCCGGCCTGTGCAGGCAATTGTTGATCGAGCATCCAGGCGTGCCACGCCTTCAATCGATCCGGCGCGCACCAGATCGCCTTCGACTTGGTCGCCGAGTCGGGCGCCAGCACCGGGAACAGGAAGGTGTACACCGTTACGTTGGTGACGCTGCTGCTCTTGAGCGCCTCCTCGAAGCGCTTGCAATAGGGGCAGTTCGGGTCGGCGAACACGGCGATCTTGCGGCTGCCGTCGCCCTTGACGTACTTGATCGCGTCGTTCAGCGGCAAGGTACTGAAATCGATCTTGTTCAGCTCCGCCAGGCGCGCCTGCGTCAGGCTATGCCGGGTGTGCGCGTCGACCAGATCGCCCACCAGCATATAGTGCCCTTGCGCATCGCTGTATACGATCTGAGTGCCGAGATCGATCTCATAGATACCCGGCAGCGGCGTCTTTTCCACCGCCTTGACCTGCGCATCAGCGCCCAGGCTCTTTTGCACCGCCGCCTTGACCCGATCCAGCGTTGCGTCGGCGTGCGCCGGCACGGTTGCCGCCAGCGCCGCGCAGCTCAGGAAAAGCGCGCCAAAAACATGCGCGACACGCGCGTACGTGCGATTTCGTTCAAACATACCGATCAGCCCCTTGGCGTTGAGAAAGGCCGGCCGCGCTCACCCAAGCGCGCGGCCAACCAGGAATTTCTTGAGAAACGGCGTTGCGTTGACCCAGTCCAGGCCGGTATTGCGCAGCCGCTGCATCACCGGACCCGGCAACGCAAACAGCCGCTGCAGGCCGTCACAGGTCAGCGCCATGCGGCGAATGTCCTCGCGACGCGCGCGCTCGTAGCGGCGCAGCACCGTGAAGTCGCCGCAGTCGCGAAACCCCTCGCGCGCGGCCAGCACCTCGCCCAACACCGCCACGTCGCGCAGGCCCAGGTTCATGCCCTGGCCGGCCAACGGATGCACGGTATGCGCAGCGTCGCCCACCAGCGCGATGCGCGGCGAGATGAGCCGGTTGGCCTCGCTCAGCGCGAGCGGAAATCCTTGCGCGCTCGCCGACACGCAGGTCAACTCGCCCAACCCGGCATCGCCGCTGACGCGCGTCACCTCGGCGGCCAGTGCCGCCGGCGGCAGCGCGAGCAGTTCGTCGGCATGGTCTGCAAAGGCCGACCAGACCAGCGACACATGCTGCTGCGGCAACGGCAGCAGCGCAATGATTTCGCCATCGCGAAACCATTGGTACGCGGTATCGCGATGCGCCCGCTCGGCCCGAAAATTGGCAACCACCCCGACCTGCCGGTAATCGCGCCGCTGCACCGCGATGCCGGCCTGTTCGCGAACCCACGAGTGCGCGCCATCGGCCCCGACCACCAGCGCCGCGTGCAGCGTCGCACCGTCGTCGAGCTGCAACGCCGCGCGTTCGGCCGACACCGCGAGCGCCGCGCCGCGCGCATCGAACACGTGTATTTGCGGC
>JAGXBI010000098.1 GCA_018971155.1 Burkholderiales bacterium | reverse complement strand
AAGCCGGGCGTGAAGGCCGAGAGGATGGTGAGCAGCGACGAACTGAACAGCGCCGCGCACATCAGTCGCTTGCGGCTGATGCTGTCCGACAGCAGGCAGGTCACCAGCAGGCCGCCGGCCATGGTCAGCGTGGAGGCCGACACCGCGAGGCTGCTGCGCGCCGGCGTGATATCGAAATGGGTCGACAGCAGCGGCAGCAATGACTGCATGCAGTACAGCTGCGCGAAGGTCGCGAAACCACCGAAGAACATTGCCCAGCTGATGTGGGTATAACGCCGCGTGCCGCGTGTGACCCCGGCTGGCGGCGTCGCGCCGGACGGAGCAAACGAATCGGTGGGGAGGGACGACATGCGCGCGCTGCGATGAAGACGATAACGGACTATATTAAAGTTGTGCTTAATTTCAGTCCAATATATATTTCCACAGCTTTTCAATATATAAAAAATATCAGTGGAACTGCGCCATCTTCGCTATTTCGTGACCGTCGCCCGCGAGCTGCACTTCTCCCGCGCGGCGGCCAAGCTCAATATCGGCCAACCGCCGTTGAGCATGCAGATCCGGGCGCTGGAACAGGAGCTCGGGGTGACGCTGTTCGAGCGCACGCGCCGCCGGGTATTCCTCACGGACGCCGGCCGCATTTTCCTGGCGCGCGCCGAAGCGATCCTGGCTGACGTCGAGAGCGCCGCCCACGAAGCGCGCAGCGTCACCGGCTGCGAGAGCGGCGAATTGCGCATCGGCTTCACCACCTCGTCGCCTTTCACGTCGCTGCTGCAGCAGGTGCTCAGCGCTTATCGCAAGCGGTTTGCCCAGGTGACGCTCACGCTGCATGAAATGCCGTCGTCGCTTCAGGTGCAAGCGATCGAGCAGCGCCAGTTGGATATCGGCCTGGTGCGCCGCCCCGAGCACATCGGGCCGGCACCCTCGGTGCAATTCTCGGTACTGAGCAACGAGGCGCTGGTGCTGGTGCTGCATCGCGATCATCCGCTCGCGAGCCGCCAGACGGTGGCGATTCGCGAACTGCGCACGGAGCGCTTCATCCTGCATCCGCGCGGCTCGGGCACCGCCATTCACCATAAGATCGTGCAGATGTGCGAGCACGCCGGATACACGCCGACCATCGTGCAGGAAGCGCGAGAATCCACCACCATCGTCGCGCTGGTCGCCACCGGGCTGGGAATTTCGATCTTGCCGGCGGCCATCCAGTGCATTCGGATCGACGGGGTACGCTACGTGCGGCTGTCCGATGCCGACGCCGTCTCGCCACTGCTGCTCGCGCATCGGCAGGACGACCCGAGCCCGTTGGTGCGGGCCTTCGTCGAGCTATGCGCGGAGCGTGCGGCCCATTGAAATCGCTGGCCCCGTCGCACCGGCCGGCGTCATTCGGCGAAGCCGTCGGCCAGCAATTGCCGCAACCATTGATTGCCCGGGTCCTGATGCGCGCGCCGATGCCAGAACACATGCGTTTGCAGCGCCGGCAGCGGTATCGGCGGCGGCGCATGGCGCAGGCCGAACGGCTCGGCCACGCGTTCGGCCAGCTTTTGCGGAACGGTCACCACCAGATCGGTGCTGCCGACGATAAACGGCACGGCGATCAGGTTCGGCACCCGGAATTTGGCACTCGCCGCAATGCCGATTTTCTCCAGATGAGCGTTCAGGCGATCGTAGGGATCGTCCTGCCCCGTGACGAACAGATGCTCGGCCGCGGCAAACGCCTTGCGGGTCAGCGGCTTGCCGTCGAGCGGATGGCCGGCGCGGAACAGGCTCAGATAAGACTGCTTGAACAGGCGGCGCTGAAACAGCGCGTCCGAGCGGCGCTCGAAAGCGCCGATCGCCAGGTCGATCCGGCCGGCGGCCATCGCCTCGCCCAGCGCCTGGCTGGCCACCCGCACTGTCTGCAGGCTCACGCCCGGCGCGTTGGCACGGCACAGTTGCGCCAGCGCCGGCATAAAGTAAATCTCGCCGACGTCGCTCATGGCCAGCGTGAATTGCCGGCGGCTGGTGCTCGCATCGAAACGCTCTTCGTGATTGAGCGCGCGCGCCACGTTCTCGAGCGCGACCGCGATCGGGTCGGCCAGCGTCACCGTCAGCGGGGTTGGCAGCATGCCCTGCGGCGAGCGGACGAACAGCTCGTCATTGAACGTTTTGCGCAATCTCGCCAGCGCATTGCTGACCGCCGGTTGCGACAAACCCAGGCGGCGCGCCACCAGCGACACCTGCCGCTCCTGATAGAGCGCCTGGAACACCACCAGCAAATTCAGATCGACATCCCGGAGTTCGCGCATGACCATTATTCATGAAATCAATAAGAGTTATTTTCTCATTTTTTGCACGAAGATAAACCAAGTGGACGAAAATAGCGTCATCGACGTCCGGCGCATGCCGGGGAGTCTCTATTTTTGATCAGGAGAACCGCTGATGAATCAGGTCTCACCGAACGAAGTGGCATTGCCCGTGGCAGCGCAGACCGCCGGCTATCAGTCCGGCTTCGGCAACGAATTCGCGACCGAGGCACTGCCTGGCGCGTTGCCGGTCGGGCGCAACTCGCCGCAGCAAGCGCCTTACGGTCTGTATGCCGAGCAACTCAACGGCGCCGCATTCACCGCGCCGCGCAGCCATAACCGCCGCTCGTGGCTCTATCGTATCCGTCCGGCCGCCATGCACCAGCCGTTCGTGCCATTGCCCAACGATCGCATCGTGAGCCGCTTCGGCGACGTGGCCACGCCGCCCAATCAGCTGCGCTGGAACCCGCTGCCGATTCCCGACGCCCCCACCGACTTCATCGACGGGTGGGTGACGATGGCCGGCAACGGTGCGCCCGAAGCCATGAGCGGCTGCGCGATCCACTGGTACGCAGCCAACCGTTCGATGCAGGATCGCTTCTTCTACAACGCCGACGGCGAACTGCTGGTGGTACCGCAAGAGGGCCGCCTGCATATCGCCACCGAACTCGGACGGCTCGATATCGAGCCGCTCGAAATCGCCGTGATTCCCCGTGGCGTGCGCTTTCGCGTCGAACTGCCGGACGGCGCGGCGCGCGGCTACATTTGTGAAAATTACGGCGCGTTGCTGCGCCTGCCCGACCTGGGCGTGATCGGCTCGAACGGCCTGGCCAATCCGCGCGACTTTCTCACGCCGCAGGCCTGGTATGAAGATCGCGAGGGCAAATTCGAGCTGGTGGCGAAATTCAGCGGCAACCTGTGGCGCGCCGAGATCGACCATTCGCCGCTGGACGTGGTCGCTTGGCACGGCAATTACGCCCCCTACAAATATGATTTGCGCCACTTCAACACGATCGGCTCGATCAGCTACGATCACCCCGATCCGTCGATCTTCCTGGTATTGCAGGCACCCAGCGACACCCCGGGGGTCGACACCATCGATTTCGTGATTTTCCCGCCGCGCTGGCTGGCCGCCGAAAATACTTTCCGCCCGCCCTGGTTCCATCGCAATATCGCCAGCGAGTTCATGGGCCTGATCAAAGGCGCCTACGACGCCAAGGCCGAGGGCTTTGTGCCGGGCGGCGCGAGCTTGCATAATTGCATGAGCGGTCACGGCCCCGACGCCGAGACGTTCGAGAACGCCAGCCATAGCGACACCACGCGGCCCCACAAGGTCGACAACACCATGGCCTTCATGTTCGAGACGCGCGCCGTGATTCATCCGACCCGCTTCGCGCTCGATACGCCGTTGCGGCAGCAGGATTACTTCGAATGCTGGCAAGGCTTGCGCAAGCACTTCAACCCGAACGCGAAATAAGAGACGCGCCGATGACATTGCTGAACGAAACCCACGACCCCAAACTGAAGAGCTGGATCAGCAGCGCCAACGATCCGTCCTGCGATTTCCCGATCCAGAACCTGCCGTTCGGCATTTTCTCCACAGCCGACGACCCGCAGCCGCGCGTCGGTGTGGCCATTGGCGAGGTCATCGTCGATCTGGCCGCGCTCGAGGCCGCCGGGCTGGTGAGCCCGCCCGGCGCCGAGCAGCCGGTGTTCGCCGCGGCCACGCTCAACCCCTTCATTGCCCTGGGCCGCGCCGCCTGGCGTGACACCCGTCTGCAACTGAGCCGCCTGCTGCGCGAAGGCACCGCCACGCTGCGCGACAACAGCGCGCTGCGCGAGCGTGCCCTGGTCAAGCAAGCGGTGGCCACCCTGCATCTGCCGGTGGAGATTCCCGGTTACACCGATTTCTACTCGTCGAAAGAACATGCGACCAATGTCGGCGCGATGTTTCGCGACCCGAAGAACGCCCTGCTGCCGAACTGGCTGGAGATCCCCATCGGCTACAACGGCCGGGCCTCGTCGGTGGTGGTCAGCGGCACGCCGGTGCGGCGTCCCAACGGGCAGATCAAATTGCCGGATCAGGAGCGCCCGGTGTTCGGCCCGTGCCGCCGCCTGGATATCGAACTGGAAACCGGCTTCATCGTAGGCCAGGGCAATGCGCTGGGCGAGCCGATCGCGTGCGAGGACGCCGAGCAGCATATTTTCGGCATGGTGCTGCTCAACGACTGGAGCGCGCGCGATATCCAGCAATGGGAATACGTGCCGCTCGGCCCATTCAACGCCAAGACGTTCGCCACCACGATTTCGCCATGGATCGTCACGCTCGACGCGCTCGAGCCATTTCGCGTCGCGCAGCCCGAGCAATCGCCGCAGCCGCTGCCGTATCTGCGCCATGCCGGCCAGCACGGCTTCGACATTCATCTCGAGGTGCGCATGCGTCCGGCGCAGGCAGCCCGGGCAAGCACCATCTCGCGCACGAATTTCAAGTATATGTACTGGACCATGGCCCAGCAGCTCGCGCATCACACGGTCTCGGGATGCAATACGCGTGTGGGCGATTTGATGGGCTCGGGCACGATCAGCGGCCCGACGCCCGATTCCTACGGCAGCCTGCTGGAAATCACGTGGGGCGGCAAGCATCCGCTGACGCTCGATAGCGGTGAGCCCCGCACCTTCATCGAGGACGGCGACGAATTGACGCTGGTCGGCTGGTGCCAGGGCGACGGCTACCGCGTCGGCTTCGGCGAATGTCGCGGAGAAATCCTGCCGGCGCTGCCCGGCGTCCGCTAGCGTCGCTGCGCCGGCGTCCCGCTCGGGGCGTCGGCGCCCATCTTCACCGTCTTCAATGCGCTCAGCCGCGAATGGCGGCCGCCAGCGCGATCACGATAAAGCCCAACACCAGATTGAAGGCTACGATCCGGCGCACGCCGTCCAGTGCGCGGGCGCCGTCCGGCCAGTTCTGCGCCTGCACTGCGCGGCGCAGGCGCCGATAGGAAGCAAAGCGCGCATGCCCGAACGCCAGCATCATGACAATCCCCAGGCCCGCCATCGCATGAATCGGCCAGGGCGTGTTGGCGGGCCCCATCGTCACCATCATGTACAGGCCCGAGAGCAGGATCAACACGACGGCAATGCCAACCCAATTCAGAAAGCGCCCCAGCGCGGCCTCCCACAACGGCAGGCGTTGCTCCGGTTTCAGGCTGGATGCGGCGGGGCGCAGACAGAGGTAAGCGAAGAACATTCCGCCGACCCAGACGGTGACACTGGTGAGATGCAGGAAAAGACTCAGCGCGTACAACTTCATGGCATGCCTCCGAAAAATGGGGGGATAGGGTCGAGCATCAGGGCGTGGCAGCCGTGCCCGGCGCCACTTTCGGCAACACCGGCATCAGATCGGTCACCCTGAATTTTGTTGCCGGCGTGCGGCCCCGGCGCGCGCGCTTGCCGAGGTGCGGCGTCAGTGCTTCGCCAGCGAGCGTCGCCTGTTGCGGCTTGCCGCCGCGGCCCACGCCAAACAGCACCAGCCCGCCCGGGCCGATCGGCAGGGCCTGCAGCAGGGTCTCCTTGCCGTCGAGACCGATCAGCGTGAGCCCGCGCCCGCCGCCGCCAAGCGCCTTGATTTCGTCCAGCTCGCACACCAGCACACGCCCGTCGGCCGACAGGCACGCCAGTTGATGTGCGCCATGCCACACGGGCGTCGGCCGCAGCGGCACGGCACCATCGTCGATCGTCATGAACGCCTTGCCGGCCTTGACGCGGCTGACCATGTCGCCAATTCGCGCGGTAAAGCCAAAGCCGGCGCTGGTCGCCAGCATCAGCACCTGTTCGGCCGGCCCAGCGAAATAATGCGTCAGATGCGAGCCGGGCTCCAGCTCGATGAGGGACGTCATCGGCACGCCATCGCCGCGCCCGCCGGGCAACGCCGAGACCGGTACCGAGTAGACCCGGCCGTTGCTACCCCAAGCGATAAGCTGATCGACCGAGCGGCACTCGAACGCGCCATAGAGCGCATCGCCGCTTTTGAAGCCGAATTGCTGCTGGTCGAGACCATGCCCTTTTTGGGTACGCAACCAGCCCTTTTGCGACACCACCACCGTAACCGGTTCGTCGATCACGCGCGTCTCCAGCGTGGCGCGCTTTTCTTCCTGGATCAGCGTACGGCGCGCGTCGCCGAACTGCTTGGCGTCCGCCTCGATTTCCTTGATGATGAGCCGCTTCATGGCCGTCTCGCTGGCCAGCAGTTCTTCCAGCCTGGCCTTCTCGTCGCGCAGCGCCGCCAGCTCCTGCTCGAGCTTGATCGCTTCGAGGCGGGCCAATTGGCGCAAGCGGATTTCGAGAATGTCCTCGGCCTGCCGCTCGCTGAGGCGGAAAGCGGCGATCAGCGCCGCCTTGGGCTCGTCGGATTCGCGGATGATGCGAATCACCTCGTCGATGTTGAGGAAGACCGTCAGGCGCCCTTCCAGGATGTGGATGCGGTCGTCCACCTTGCCGAGCCGATGCTGCGTGCGGCGTGTGACCGTGACGAAGCGAAAGCCGATCCATTCGCTCAGAATGTCGCGCAGCGACTTCTGGCGCGGCCGGCCGTCGGCGCCGATCATCACAAGGTTGATCGCCGCGTTCGATTCCATGCTGGTGTGCGCCAGCAGCGCATTGACGAACTCGGTCTGATCGATCCGGCTCGACTTCGGCTCGAACACCAGCCTGACCGGCGCGTTCTTGCCGGACTCGTCGCGCACCGTGTCGAGCAGCGCCAGCACGCTTTGCTTGAGCTGCGTCTGCTCGGGCGTGAGCGATTTTTTGCCGAGCTTGACCTTCGGGTTGGTGATTTCCTCGATCTCTTCGAGCACCTTCTGGCAGGAGGCGTTGGGCGGCAACTCATGCACCACCAACTGCCACTGGCCGCGCGCCAGCTCCTCGATTTTCCAGCGCGCCCGCACTTTAAGGCTGCCGCGCCCGGTCTCGTAGGCAGCGCGGATATCGGCCGGGCTCGAAATGATCTGGCCGCCGCCCGGGAAATCGGGCGCGCTGATGTATTCGAGCAAGGCGCCCGAATCGAGCTTCGGATTGCGAATCAATGCGATCGTCGCGTCGGCCACTTCGCGCAGGTTGTGCGACGGGATTTCGGTCGCCAGCCCCACCGCGATGCCGGAAGCGCCATTGAGCAGCACGAACGGCAGGCGCGCCGGCAAGGTCTTGGGCTCCTCGGTCGAGCCGTCATAGTTGGGCACGAAATCGACCGTGCCGGCATCGATTTCGTCGAGCAGCAGGCGGGCGATCGGCGTCAGCCGCGCTTCGGTGTAGCGCATGGCCGCCGCGCCATCGCCATCGCGCGAGCCGAAATTGCCCTGGCCGTCGATCAGCGGATAGCGCATCGAGAACCCTTGGGCCAGACGCACCAGCGCGTCATAGGCCGACTGGTCGCCGTGCGGGTGGAACTTGCCCAGCACATCGCCGACCACGCGCGCCGACTTGACCGGCTTGGCGTCGGCCGCCAGTCCCATCTCGTTCATCGCGAACAGAATGCGGCGCTGCACCGGTTTTTGCCCATCGCAGACGTCGGGCAGCGCGCGCCCCTTAACGACGCTGACGGCGTAATCGAGGTAGGCACGTTCGGCGTAAGCGCCGAGCGTCAGGGCGTCGGCATCGGGCTCGAAGAGAATGTCTTGTTGTTCCATAAATCAGTTGTGCGTGTTCAGAAATCGAGAAGAATTTTCGGCAGGCCGCTTAAATATCAGCCTCCACCTCATTGCCCTTCTCTTCGAGCCAACTGCGGCGCGCCGCCGCTTCACCCTTGCCCATCAGCATGTTCATGCGCGATACGGTGGCAGTGAAATCGAGTTCGCCGAGCGCGATCGGGCTCAGGCGGCGGGTGTCCGGATTCATGGTGGTCTCCCACAATTGCTCCGCGCTCATCTCGCCCAGCCCCTTGAATCGGCTGATCGCCCAACTGGCCTCGCGCACGCCCTCCTTGCGCAACTTGTCCAGGATCGCCTCGAGTTCGCCCTCGTCGAGCGCATACAGCTTCTGGACCGGCTTCTTGCCGCGCGCCGGCGCATCGACCCGGTACAGCGGCGGGCGGGCGACGAACACATGGCCACGCGCGATCAATTGCGGGAAGTGACGGAAGAACAGGGTCAGCAGCAAGACCTGAATATGCGAGCCGTCGACGTCGGCATCCGACAAAATGCAGATCTTGCCGTATCGCAAATTCGACAGATCCGCTTCCTGACCCTGGCCATGCGGGTCGACCCCGATGGCCACGGCGATATCGTGCACTTCGTTGTTGGCGAACAGCCGGTCGCGCTCGGTCTCCCACGTGTTGAGCACCTTGCCGCGCAGCGGCAGGATCGCCTGAAACTCCTTGTCGCGGCCCATCTTGGCCGAGCCGCCGGCCGAATCGCCCTCGACCAGAAACAGTTCGTTACGCGCAATGTCTTCCGATTCGCAGTCGGTCAGCTTGCCGGGCAACACCGCCACGCCCGAACTCTTGCGCTTCTCGATCTTTTGCCCGGCGCGCGTGCGCGCCTGCGCCTGGCGTATCACCAATTCAGCCAGCTTCTTGCCGTGCTCGACGTGCTGATTGAGCCACAACTCCAGCGCTGGACGGGTAAAAGCCGACACCAGGCGCACCGCGTCGCGGCTATTCAGGCGTTCCTTGATCTGCCCCTGGAACTGCGGGTCGAGCACCTTGGCCGACAGCACGAATGACACACGCGAGAAGACGTCTTCGGGCAACACCTTGACGCCCTTGGGCTGCAAACCGTGCAGCTCGACGAAGTTCTTCACGGCCTGGAACAAGCCGTCGCGCAGGCCGGCTTCGTGCGTGCCGCCCGCCGGCGTGGGAATCAGGTTGACATACGACTCGCGCACCAGCGCGCCGTCTTCGCTCCAGGCCACGACCCAGGCCGCACCCTCGCCTTCGGCGAAGCTCTCTTCACCCGCGTCGGCAAAACGCTCGCCCTCGAACAAGGGAATCAGCGGCTCGGCGCCATTGAGCGCTTCCAGCAGATACCCGCGCAGACCATGTTCATAGCACCACTCCTGCTGCTCGCCATTTTTTTCGTTGTGCAGCCTCACGCGCACGCCGGGCAGCAGCACGGCCTTCGAGCGCAGCAGGCGTTGCAAGTCGGGCAATGGAATGTGATTCGCGTCGAAATACTTGGGGTCGGGCCAGACCGTCACGCGCGTGCCGCTTTTTTTCTCGCCCCGCGCAATGGGGCGCGAACGCAGCGGCTCGCTCACCTCGCCGCCCGAGAAGGCGATATCGGAGACCACGCCATCACGCCAGACCGTGACCGCCAGGCGGGTCGACAACGCATTGGTCACCGAAACCCCGACACCGTGCAAGCCGCCCGAGAATGTGTAGGCGCCGCCCGCGGCCTTATCGAACTTGCCGCCGGCGTGCAGCCGGGTAAACACGATTTCGACCACCGGCACCTGCTCTTCCGGATGCGGGCCGACGGGGATGCCGCGGCCGTCGTCGTCGACGCTGATACTGCCGTCCTTGTGCAGCGTGACGTCGATCTGATTGCCGTATCCGCCCAGCGCCTCGTCCGAGGCATTGTCGATCACTTCCTGGACGATATGCAGCGGATTCTCGGTGCGCGTGTACATGCCCGGCCGCTGCTTGACCGGCTCGAGCCCCTTGAGCACCTTGATCGACGCTTCGCTGTATTGCGCGGATGACGTTTTCTTCGACATGTTTTTTCTTGACTGACGGTCCGGGCCTGCCCGCACTTGTCCACAGCATATGTGGACAAGTGCGGGGAAAACCCGTTGAAATTTTTCAAAAACATCATGGAATCAAAGCGTTCCATGTTGCGCCCGGAATCCGGGCAGATCCGGCACCCGGTTCGGCGCGCCTATTCTACGGGAGACTCAGCCGTTTTCTCCACGCCGCTTGCTCTCCAGCGCCTCCCAGCGCTCGAGCGCATCGAGCAGCGCCAGCTCGATCGCTTCGTGCCGCTCGCTCAGCGCAGCGCCGCGCTGCGGGTCGGCGGCAAACACACGGCCGTCCTCGAGTTGCGCGGCAATCTCCTTTTGCTCGCTCTCCAGGGCAGCGATCTGCTCGGGCAGCGTATCGAGTTCGCGCTGCTCTTTATAGCTGAGCTTGACGGTGCGATTGGCGCCGCGCGGGGCCTTGGCATCGTCCTTCGCAGCGGACTT
>JAGXBI010000449.1 GCA_018971155.1 Burkholderiales bacterium | reverse complement strand
GCCGCCCGTGCGCGGCTGCAGGGCCAGGGCGTGCCGAGCGCCGTGGTGTCGATGCCGTGCTGGGCGCTGTTCGAGGCGCAGGACGCCGATTACCGCGCTGCCGTGCTCGGGCCCGGCACCGTGCGCGTGGGCATCGAAGCAGCGGTGCGGCTCGGCTGGGACCGCTATCTCGGCGAGCGCGGCGCCTTCGTCGGCATGACCGGCTTCGGCGCCTCCGGCCCCGCCGAGGCGCTATACGAACACTTCGGCATCACCGCCGAACAGGTCGCATCGCAGGCGATGCGGCTCCTTTGAACCCTGCCGCGCCGGCACACATCTTGACCATGCACAAAATCGTTTTTCTCGACCGCGCGACGCTCGCGCCGCAGATTCGCCTGCGCCGCCCCGCGTTCGCGCACGAATGGATCGAATACGACCGCACGCAGCCGCATGAAGTCGCGGCGCGCCTGGCCGGCGCGACCATCGCCATCACCAACAAGGTCGCGCTGGGCGAGGCGGTGCTGCGCGACGCACCCGGACTGAAGCTCATCGCCGTGGCGGCCACCGGCACCGATTGCGTCGACAAAGCGGCGTGCCGCGCCCGCGAGATCGCTGTGAGCAACATTCGCGGCTACGCGGTGGACACCGTGCCCGAGCACACCTTCGCGCTCATCCTCGCGCTGCGCCGCAATCTGGTCGCCTATCGCGACGACGTGCTGGCCGGCGCCTGGCAGCGCGCCGGGCAGTTCTGTTTCTTCGATCATCCGATACACGACCTGCGCGGCGCGCGCCTGGGCATCGTCGGCGCGGGCGTGCTCGGCCAGCGTGTCGCGGAGCTTGGCCGGGCCTTCGGCATGGTGCCGCTGTTCGCCGCGCACAAGGGCAAGAGCGGACTCGGCTCGCTTTACACGCCCTGGGAGGAAATGCTGGCCACCAGCGACATCATCACGCTGCATTGCCCGCTCACGCCACACACCCAGGGCCTGCTGGCGCTGCCCGAATTTCGTGCGATGCAACGCCGGCCGCTGATCATCAACACGGCCCGCGGCGGGCTCGTCGACGAGGCCGGCCTGGTCACCGCGCTCGACGAAGGGCTGGTCAGCGGCGCCGGCTTCGACGTCGCGGCCGGCGGCGAGCCGCCCCCGGCCGACAGCCCGCTCATGCGCGCCGCGCATCGGCCCAACGTCATCGTCACGCCGCACGTTGCCTGGGCGTCGGAGCAGGCGCAGCAGGCGCTGGCCGATCAGCTGATCGCCAATATCGAGGCGTTCGTGGGCGGGGTGAGAGTCAATGAAGTGTGAGGCGGGGATGATGCGGCAGTGGCAAGACTCGGGCGATCTCAGCTCAGTGCCGCGTTGAACCGTCGGACCGAGCAACGAGCGCTGCGCGCACGCGCTCCAGTCGCGCGCGCACTTCATGCGCGACGCGGCCGATCTCGGGGTCGCCGGTCAGCTGCAGCACGGCCACCGGGTCCATGAAGCCGACGACGATACGCCCGTCGGCGTCTTCGCGAACAACGACGTTGCAAGGCAGCAGCAGCCCGATGTCGGGATCGGCCCCCAGCGCCTGATGGGCCAGCGGCGGATTGCAGGCGCCGAGGATCCGATACGGGCGCCCATCGACCCCCAGCTTGGCCTTCATGGTGGCCTGCACATCGATGTCGGTCAGTACCCCGAAGCCCTCGGCCTTGAGCGCCTCGATCACCAGCGTGACGGCCTGCGCAAAATCCGCCGCCGTCAGATCGCAGTGAAAGCCGTAACCCGGCGTGGGCGACGGCGTGGTGGTTGCAGAATTCATTTGAATCTCCTGATCTGATTTGCGTGGGTACGCGCAGGGAGTGCGGTTACCCACACCCCACGAAGCGCTCGAACTCCGTTCACTTGCGCTCTGGCATGACGAGCCAGCGCACAAACGCGACCGTCGCAACCTGCAGGGCCGCGATCGACGAACTCGGTTCAACGCAATGATGCTACTCCAAAGCGGCGTGGGCTTCTGTATGCGTGGGCGAGGTTGACTCGGCGAACCAACTTGCCTGGAAGCGCGTGGGGGATT
>JAGXBI010000448.1 GCA_018971155.1 Burkholderiales bacterium | reverse complement strand
GCCTGTGCTTCGTGCGGGCCGCCTTTGACGCGGGCATCGGCCTGGGCGCGCTGGCGCGGCTGTGTCGGGCACTGGATGCTGCGGACGGCGACGGCGCGGCTGCGCAGCTTGCCGTGCTGCATCAACTCGTAGAACGGCGGCGCGAGGCCCTGGCCAGCCTCGAAATGCAGTTGGCCGCCATGCCAATCGAGTCGGCACGGCAAACGGAGAGTTTGCCATGAACAGCCCCGAGCGCTTGCCAGCCGAGACGCGCAAGCCGGTCACCGGCTACCTGTGGGGCGCGCTGGCCGTGCTGACCTGCCCCTGCCATCTGCCGATTCTCGCCGCTGTGCTGGCCGGTACGACCGCCGGCGCTTTCATTGGGGAGCATTGGGGTGTTGCTGCCCTCGCGCTGACCGGGTTATTTGTCCTGTCCGTGGCGCGGCTGCTTCGAGCGTTCAAGGGAAGATCATGACCGCTTCCCGACCGGTTGTATGGACGGCGACACAATTGGCGCAGGCGGTTGTGCTCGGACAGCTTGAGCTGCATTACCAGCCGATTGTCGATCTGCGCAGTGACCAGATTGCCGGCGCGGAAGCACTGTTACGCTGGCGGCACCCGAGTCTCGGCTTGTTACCGCCGGGCCAGTTCCTACCCGTGGCGGAATCGTCCGGCCTGATGCCGGAGATCGGTGCATGGGTGCTGCGCGAAGCCTGCCAGCAGATGCACGAGTGGCTACCGGTGCAATGGCGGCCGTTCCGCCTGGCCGTCAATGTATCCGCACGCCAGGTCGGGCCAGGTTTCGATGACCAGGTGCAACAGGCATTGGCGGCGGCAGGCTTGCTCGCCGAGTATCTGGAAATCGAGCTGACCGAATCGGCCGCCTTCGGCGATCCGGCAATTTTTCCTCTCCTGGATGCGTTGCGCGCCATCGGCGTGCGCTTCGCTGCCGACGATTTCGGGACGGGCTATTCCTGCCTGCAACACCTGAAATGCTGCCCGATCACCACGCTCAAGATCGACCAATCGTTCGTCGCGGGAATCGTGGATGACACACGCGACCAGACCATCGTCCGGGCGGTGATCCAACTCGCGCACGGCCTTGGCATGGAAGTGGTAGCCGAGGGAGTGGAAACGCCGGCCAGTCTCACGCAGTTGCGGCTAGCGGACTGCGACGCAGTGCAGGGCTTCCTGTTCGCCAAGCCGATGCCGGCGGCGGCATTCGCCGCCTTCGTTAAGCGATGGAGGGGTGTCACCATGAACGTCAACGAACCGACCACCAGTTGTTGCGTGTGCTGCAAGGAAATTCCGCTCGATGCTGCCTTCACCCCGGAAGGCTCGGAATACGTCGAACACTTTTGTGGACTCGATTGTTATGAACGTTTTCAGGCCCGAGCTAAAGCCGTAGCCGAACCAGTTACTACACCTGCCGCTGGCGGCCCAACGCCGTCAGGTTGAAGCATACCCTATCCTGATGTCAGGCAAGCCCTGTCAGCATTGTCAGGTTAGGGCCGATTTCGCAGTTTGTTGACGCTTCGGTTTCCGCGTCATAGATTCCAACCTGACACATTCACCGGAAGGTGGTCATGAACGGGCAACGCGTGGGCTACGTTCGGGTCAGCACGTTCGAGCAGAACGCCGAGCGCCAGCTCGATGGCGTGATGCTGGACCGCACCTTTACCGACAAGACGTCGGGAAAAGACACGAAGCGGCCCCAGCTCGATGCGCTGCTCACCTTCGTGCGCGGTGGCGACACGGTGGTCGTGCATAGCATGGACCGGTTGGCGCGGAATCTGGATGACCTGCGTCATATCGTTCAGTCGCTGACCCAGCGTGGCGTGCAGATCGAATTCGCGAAGGAGTGCCTGACCTTCACGGGCGAAGATTCGCCGATGGCGAACCTGATGTTGTCGGTGATGGGCGCGTTCGCGGAGTTCGAGCGCGCGCTGATCCGTGAGCGCCAACGTGAAGGGATTGCGCTCGCGCGACAGCGCGGCGCGTATCGCGGCCGCAAGTCGGCTTTGTCCGATGCACAGGTCGCCGACCTGCGGCGTC
>JAGXBI010000447.1 GCA_018971155.1 Burkholderiales bacterium | reverse complement strand
GGTTGTTTCTCATCGCTCTCTCTCTTTCCGGCTGATCTTTTCACCCGCGACGCCCGCGTCGCCCACGCTGCGCCCTGTGTCGTCCCCGTAACACCGTAACGCGGCGCCTTAGCTCGCGACGCGATCGATCAGCGCCATGTCGTTGCTGGTCATGAGCTTTTCGATGTCCATCAGAATCAGCATGCGCCCCTCGACGGTGCCAAGCCCGGTGAGGTATTCGGTGGTCAGGGTCGCGCCGAACTCGGGAGGCGGCTTGATATCGCCACGCGCCAGCGTCAGCACGTCGGAGACGCCGTCGACGACCATGCCGACCACGCGATTGGCGACGTTCAGGATGATCACCACCGTCTGTGTGTCGTACTCGACGCGGCCGAGATTGAATTTGATGCGCATGTCGACGATCGGCACGATGATGCCGCGCAGATTGATCACGCCCTTGATGAATTCGGGCGCGTTGGCGATACGCGTGACCGCGTCGTAGCCGCGGATTTCCTGGACCTTGAGGATGTCGATGCCGTACTCTTCGTCGCCCAGCGTGAAGACCAGGAATTCCTGGCCATCGCCGTCGTTCTGCATCGCCATGTGGTGGCGGGAGGCTCCCGCTTCGTGCTGAAGATTTTCCATATTCGCCATGCTCCCGTGGTTCAAGAAGAAATCGCCGCCGCCTGGCGGTTATTGCGTTGCAGGGCCGCCACGTCGACGATCAGCGCCACGCTGCCGTCGCCGAGAATGGTGGCGGCGGAAATGCCGTGTACTCGTCGATAGTTGGTCTCGAGGTTTTTCACCACCACCTGGTGCTGGCCGACCAGCTCGTCGACCAGTAGCGCAAAGCGCCGCCCCTCGGCTTGCAGAATGACGACGATGCCCTCGGTCGGATTGACCCGCGCTGCGGGCACCTGAAAAGTGCGATGCAGCTCGACCAATGGCAGGTATTCGCCGCGCACCAGCACGACCTGGCCTTCGCCGGCCACCGGGCGGATGTCGGCCGCCGCCGGCTGCAGCGACTCCATGACGTAGTTCAGCGGCAGGATGAAAATCTCGTGGCCGACCTTGACCGACATGCCGTCGAGGATCGCCAGCGTGAGCGGCAGCACGATGCGCGTGGTCGTGCCCCGACCGCGCGTGGACTGGATCTCGACGTGGCCGCCCATATCCTGGATGTTGTTCTTGACCACGTCCATGCCGACGCCTCGGCCCGACACGTCGGTGATGGCGTCGGCCGTGGAGAAGCCCGGCGCGAAGATCAGTTGCCAGACTTCGCTGTCGCTCATCGACTCGCTGGCCGGCAAGCCCTGCTGGATCGCCTTGGCGAGGATCTTGTCGCGCTGCAGCCCGGCGCCATCGTCGCTGACTTCGATGACGATGTTGCCGCCCTGGTGCGCGGCCGACATCACCAGCTGGCCCACCGGGTCCTTGCCCGCCGCGACGCGCACCGCCGGCAATTCGATGCCGTGATCCAGGCTGTTGCGCACCAGGTGGGTGAGCGGGTCGATGATGCGCTCGATCAGGCTTTTGTCGAGTTCGGTGGCCTGCCCGAAGGTGACCAGTTCGATCTGCTTGCCGAGCTTGTTGGCCAGATCGCGCACCACGCGCGGGAACCGGCTGAACACGTAGTCCATCGGCATCATGCGGATCGACATGACCGCTTCCTGCAGGTCGCGCGCATTGCGCTCGAGCTGCCCCATGCCGTTGAAGAGGCGGTCGTGCAGTACCGGGTCGAGCGAGCTGGCGGTTTGCGCGAGCATGGCCTGCGTGATCACCAGCTCTCCGACCAGGTTGATCAGTTGATCGACTTTTTCGACGCCTACCCGGATCGAGCTGGTTTCGTGGCCAGGCGCGGCTGCGGCGGCTGCGGCGCCCGCGCGCGCACCAGCCGCGGCAGCCGGCAGCGCGGCACCGCTGGCGAGTTCAGCGTGATCGGTTGCGCTCAGGACGGCGGCGCCGGCGGGCTCGGCATCACACGCGGCCGAGCCCGCGTCCGGGCGGTCGTCGGCACCGTCCGGCGTCGACGCGGAAGTCTTGACGTCGATCTGACCCGGTTCGAT
>JAGXBI010000097.1 GCA_018971155.1 Burkholderiales bacterium | reverse complement strand
TTACCGTCCC
Source organism: Burkholderiales bacterium (assembly GCA_018971155.1). Lineage (GTDB taxonomy): Bacteria > Pseudomonadota > Gammaproteobacteria > Burkholderiales > Burkholderiaceae > Pandoraea. Next base: position 10,528 of record JAGXBI010000097.1, on the reverse strand, counting down.
ATCCCGCGCCGATGATCAGCGCCGCTTCAGCTTCTGGCGTCAAGGTCTGTTGCGGGCCACGATAGATGAAATCGTTCGGGCTCGCATGCTGGTGGGCAATGAAATAGCCCGGTGGCGCCGGCAGCAGCAACGGGTTGGGGTTTCCCGATCGGTCGCGGCCGATCACCCGGTTCTCCAGAGACGTATCGAGCAAGCCGTATATCGGGAGATCGGCCTCGCGGCGGGGATAGCTCGCGAGTTGCGTGCGGCCGCCGCCGGCCGGTGCGTTGATGGCGTCGATACCATTACCGCGAATCAGCGGCTTGCCCGCTTCGAAGTTGCCGGGATACGCAACCGCCACGTTGCCCTGGTAGTCGTCCATGAAGCGCGCCACCCAGCGATTCGCGGCGGTATCGCGGTATGCGGTCGCAACGGTCCGGCCCGAGCCGTCGACGATCGCAATGGTGGGGGTCGATTGGTTTCCAATCGTATTTACGCCGTATTGCCCACCGTTTGATCCGGGTTGCTGCGATGCATCGATCGCACGCGCGAGCGCATCGATGTTGTGGAAGTGTTCGATGTTGCCCGCTTGGTCGTGGAGCAGATGCGCCGAATCGCCATGCCCGCTCGCGCCCCCGACCGCGTAGTGTGTGCCCGCGAGCCGCCCGCCGCTGTTGAGCAACCCCGTAATAAGCTCGTCCATCACGGCGCCGTTGTGGCGCACGTCATCCGGCACGAGCCAACCGCCGGTCGCGGCATCGATCTCGACTGCGGGTTGTGCCCCCGCACGCCCTTCGAACGGGTATGCAAAGCGGATCGGCATTGCACACCGGGGGTTGACGTCGATCTGGTCCGGCGTCAACGGCAATCCTCCCGGCCGGATCGTCGCGATCACGCTTTGCGGCGGCACGGCGCCGTCCACGCCCACCGCGCTGCTGTCGACGATCGCGACGCCGTGCGACTCATTGGCTATCCAGCGAGCTTCGCCCAACGAGCCGTAGGATGAACTCAAACCATGCTGCGCCGGGTCTTGAGCATCTGCTGCGAACACGCCGTAAGCCACCCCCTCGATGCGGCCGTGCGAACGCAGCACGGCTGATATAACCTTCGCCAGCGCGAGGGGATTGACGCGCGTTTCGGCGGGAATTTCGTAGCTGCGCATCGGCGGCACGCTTGACGGCGCCACCGGCTGGTTATGCGCCGACTGTTGGGCCGGCTCATGCGCGCCCCCGCTGCTCGGCCCCAACGACAATGGAATCGCTATGGCGCCCGTCGGCGGGTCGGTCAAACCGGTACCGGGTTCGTCGGCCTTGACGATCGGCAGGGACGGATAAAAGCGCGAGAAGCGCAGGGGTCCGGTGCCGACGAGCGAAGTCTGCGGCTGAGCAAGCCAAGCTGCCACGGCGGGCGAGTTTTGCCAAACCTCCTGGGACGCGACGCGCGCCGCCACCCAATAGGGTTCACCGCTCGCTTTGGGGATAGTTATGGCACCCACCAGGCTGTTCGCCGCGAGGGTGTGGAAGCCCGCATCGACCGGCTTGCCACGCATCAGCGGATACAACTGCTGCAGGGCATCGGAGACCCGCTGGATGACCGGCGTCGGAATCAATTGGCCTCCGCCAACGTCAATCTGCGCCCCCGGTGCGCACGCATAGAACAGAATGGGCGCTTTGCCGTCCCACCCCGCGCCAATGATCAGCGCCGCTTCGTCTTCCGGTGTCAACACTCCGCGGGAGCGGTTGAGGAACCCCATTGGGTTCGCATGCTGATTGACAATGAAATAACCCGGTGGCGCGGGCAGCAATGAGTCGCCGGGTTTGCCCGATTCGTCGCCACCGGACAACGGGTTCCGCGGATCCGTCTCGGAGCTGGAGAACACAGAGAGATCGGCCTTGCGGCGTGGATAGCTCGCCAGTTGCGTGGGGCCATCCTCAGTCAGCGCATTGATGGCGTCGACGCCGTTGCCGCGAATCAGCGGCTTGCCCGCTTCGAAATTGTCGGGATACGCGACCGATACGCTTCCGTTGTAATCGCCCAAGAAGCCAGCCAGCCAATGGTTCCTGGCTGAATCGAGATGTAGCGTCGCGAGCATGCGGCCCAAATCGTCGACAATCACGGCGAGACGGGGCCGGTACCTGCTGCTGTTTGCGTCGCCTTGTCCGCCGCTCGATCCCTGCTGCCGCGACGTATCGATCGCATGCGCCAGTGCATCGAGGTTGTCGAAGTGCTCGACTTCGCCGGCCTGGGGATCAATCGCGAGCGCCGGATCGAGGCGACCATTCGGACTGAACAGCGCATAGTGCGTGCCCGCGAGCCGCCCGCCGCTATTCAGCAGTCCGGTAACGAACTCGTTCATCAGCGGGCCGTGCTGACGCACGTCGTCAGGTACGAGCCAGCCGCCCGTGGCCGGGTCGATCTCAACCGGGGGTGGCGCGCTCGCGCGCCCTGCAAACGGATACGAGAAGCGAATCGGTTTCACGTAACCTGGGTTGATGCCGATCTGCTTCGCGCCCGGCGAGAGTCCTCCCGGCCCGATTGTCGCGATCACGTCCTGAGGTAGCACCGCACCATTCTGGCCTACCGCACTGCCATCGACCATCGCGACGCCATACGACGGCGACGCATTCGCGACCATGCGCGCGTCGGCCAGCGAGCCGTAGCGCGTCGGCGGGAGCGCATTGCGGCTGGCCAGATCGATCTCTTCGAGCAGTTTGTCGGCCTGCGTCGCGGTTTGCGAGGCATTGGATGAATTCAGACCGCGCTGCGCCGGATCGAGATCACGCGGGAACACGACGTAAGTCGCCCCATCGATGCGGCCATGGGTGCGCAGCACAATCGACATGACCGTCGCCAGCGCGAGTGGATTGGCCCGCGTTGCAGCGGGGATTTCATAGCTGCCCGGCGGCGGCACGGCCATGCTGGAGACCTGGGCCGCCAAGCCGCGCGCCGTCTCGTCCGAAACGCCGGCGCTGCGTAATGCCGGGTACAGTTCGACAGGATCGATTCCGGCGATCGCCTGCAGCGTGGCCGGCGACGGATACTGATCCAGCACGCCGGAATGCAGCGGGTTGGCCAGATCCATCAAGCCTTGGCGCCAGCTATCCTCGGGTGCCACCGGAAGGGAGGGATTCAGGTCATACGCCGCCGGCGCCGCGCCCTGCCCGCCCCCCGCCGCTGCCCGCTTCCCCGGTGGCAGCGTTAGTAAGGCATCCTGCGCATTGAGCGCATTCGGCTTGACGAAGCTGTGCAACCCTCCTTGATTGCCCTGCGCCCCATCCCTCCCGCCGATGCCAGCGACCGCGTCCTGCCCCTGAGCGCTTTGCTGCCCCTGCCCGCTCTGGTTCTGTCCTGCCTGGTTCTCCAGCCTGGCGAGCGCGTTGCCGGCCAGACCCACCGCCGCGGCTTGGGTGAGCGCCTCGTCCCCCGGCGGCGTGAATGCCTCGCCCGGCCCGCCCGCCGCAGGCACCGTCGCGGCGTTAGGGTTGCTCGCCGCCAGCGCATCGCGCTGCGACACGATGGTCTTGTCCACTGCGAAAGGCACCAGGTTCAGCGCCATCTGCGCGGCCTGCCACCACTTCTGCCCGCCCGAGAGCGCCCCCCAGTTCTGTACCAGCGAGGCGCCCTGCCTGAGCGACATATACCCGCCTCCGGCCATCGCCGGCAGGTTCGTCAGTCGCGCCGCGCCTTCCCAGCTCCGCGCGCTCGCCCTGACCGCTTCCACTGCCGCCGGATCGGCCCCCGCCTGTTCCATGCCGTTCGCCAGCGCCGCCACCCGGGCGCCCTTGAACGCCAGCCCGCTGGCGCCCATGGCCACCAGGCTCACCGTTCCGGTCATCCAGTCCTGCGTGGCCTTGCCGCCGGCGAACGGGTTGATCGCTTGGCCGTGCTCGCCCAGATTGGCCAGATCGTCGAACGAGCGGTACGCGCCCCAGCCCATGCCTGCTGCCGTCACCCCCAGCAGCGAGGCCCCCGCGACCGAGCCCACGCCGGTGAACATCAACCCCACGCCGGCCGCCACGGTGGCGACGGTCGCGATGCCGTCCATCGCGCTCTCCACTTCCTGACCGAAGCTGGTCTTGTGCGAAGCCACTTCGGCGTAGCTCGCGCTGGCATTGCCGCTGGGGCCGGCGTTGCTGCCCGGGCTGTAGCTCGCCAGTTCGATGTCGGATCCCGGCGCCGCGTTGCCGTTCTTGAGTCAGGTTGGCACGTACAGCTTGCCCCCCGCCAGCGCGTTGCTGTGCTGGTAGTCGTTCAGATCGTCGTACCGCCACCCCCGGTCATCGATCAGTTTGGTGTGGCCGTCCCGGTCTTTTGCGCTGAAGAGCGCCGATGGGCTTGCCCCCACCCCGTTTGAGGCGTAGAACGTGGGGATCAGGCTCACCGTGAGCACCGCCCCGGTGCCGCCCGCACTGCTCTGGCCGGGCAGGCTCACACCCGCCGTCGTTTGCAGCTCCTTGGCGATCGGATTGACGATCTGCTGCAATTTCGGGTTGTGCGCGTACAGGTTCTCTCCCTGGTACGTCCCGATGCTGATCTGGTGCAGCAACTCCCCTTCCGACAGCGGCTTGCCGTAAATATCGACCGGCACCGCGTGCCGCCCGTCCAGCGTCGCCTGCGCGCTGAAGTTCACCAGCCCCGCGGCCGGGATCGGGTATTTCCCAGCGCTCAGCGCGTTGGCAATCTGCTGCGCGCTCAGCGCCTTGCCCTGGCCATCCGTGGGCGGAGTCACGTGCGCGTACTGCCCGGTGGCCAGCAGTTTGGCCAGCTGCTGCGGGGTGAGCAGTTGAGCCTGGCCGTCCAGTGGCAGCGCATATTGACCATTGACGATCAGCTGCGCCCATACCGCATCGGTCACCGGCTTGCCCCCGCTTTGCGGCGCCGCATACCCAGCCTGCCTGAGCCACTGCGCGGTCATCAGCGGCGATTGCGCTTGCCCTTGCGCCTGGGCGTCGCTGCCCTTGGCCGTAGGCATCGCCACCGTGTCCGGCGACACGTTCAGCCCGGCCGCCAGGAAGTTGTTCAACTGCGTGCCATCCCTGAACTGCACCGGGGCGTTCCCGAAATTCTTCGCCACGTCGCCAAAGTAGGTCTGCAACGTCTGCGGCATTGCGTTCAGGAAGTTCTGGTAGCTTTGCTGCGCCGCCGCCGAGTTCTGCTTGCCTGCGGCGGCCTGACTACCTTGCTGATACGCCTGGGTGAAGTTGTTCGCCGGTACGTTCTTGGAATTGTAGATTTGCGCGTTCAGCGCATCCGACAGATCCGTGCCATACCCCCCGCTCATCGCGTCGCGCACGCTTTGGAACAGCATCATCCCGCTGCCCGCGCTGCCCTGGATGGCATAGATCAGGGTGCCGGCCTTGCCCGTCGCAGTGGTGTTGCCCGCATCGAGCAACCATCCGGCCATTCTATTGGCCTCGGCGTGGCTGGGGTCTTGCTGGTCGGCCACTTGCACCGCCTGGCTCAGGCCCTTGTAGAGCTCCTCCCCGCGCGTGGGCGACGGGATGCCGCTATTGGACTGGAACCACTGGCCATTGAAGTTGTGCCGCAAGGTTTGCAGCGCCAGCGCCGCGAACTGCGGCGGCGCATTCTTCGTCATCTGCTGCAGCCACAACCCGACCTTGTCCGCGTTCATCGTCGCGTCGCTTTTCTGCGCCGGCGTCGCGTTGTCCCCAGGACTTTGAACCAGCGCCGCGTATTGGCTCTGGATGTAGCTGGCGCTGAATTTGGGCGCCCCGATGTTCTGCCACAGCGCGTCGGCTGCGCCCGGCAACATCGTTTGATTCATGTTGGTGGCCAGGATTTGCAGCGCCTTTTGGTCGTTGGCCGTGCTGCGCGTGCCGCTGGTCAGTGCGTTGACTTGCGCTTTGACGCTGTCGTAGCGCACCGCTTCGCCCGCCCCCAGAATGAGACCGATTTGCTGCTGCGTACCCTGGCTCGCGTGCGCCAGCGCGTACTGCAGGTATTGCTGGTTGTGCAGCTCGGTCTGATCCGTGGCGCTCAGGCGCGGATCGTTGGGGTTGACCGCCGTGGCGTCGACCCCCGTCATCTTGTAGATCGCGTATTCCAGCGGGTCGCTTTGCGCCAGGTGCTTTTCCCAGGGGTTGCTGATTTGGCTGGGATCGATCCGCACCCCGCTCATCTGGATTTGTGCCACCGCGATCGGGTTGGTCTGGGCCAACTGCTGTTCGGCCGGGCTGAGCATCGGGTCGCTCGGGTCGAGCGTCGCCACGTAGTGTTGCAGGGTTTGCCTGGCCGAGACGACGCCGATTTGCCCGGCCAGGACTAGCGGCGGGGCATTGTCGCCTTGCGAATAGATTTCGCCGTTGTGTGCCTGGCCAACGGCTTGTTCGGCTTGCGCCTGTTCGTCGGGAGTCACGCTGTTGCCGGCCAGGTCATCGCCCGCTTGCACGCGCGCGTACTCCCTCTTGGCTTCGGCAAGCGCCGAATTCACGTCGGCCTCGTCGGCTCGACGCGCTCCGAGCGGCTCCTTGGCCAGTGCCGCCAGTGCCGCCTGCGCGTTGTCCAGGTGCAGTTTGGCTGCGGCCAGCGCGACTTCGTGGGCCAGCGCCTGGTTCATGGCCGCGCTGGCCACGCTCATTTGTGCGGGAGTGGCCCCGGGGCGATTGCCCACGATCTCCATCCGGAATGCCGCCTCGCTGGTCGCGCGCGATGCCGCGCTTTGGCTCTGGACCTGCGTGACCGAATCGTCCACCACGGCGTCCAGCGTCGGGTCGTCTTTGCCGGTAGCCTTGATTTGCTTGGCTCGCGCGGCGATAGCCGCGTTCACGCTGCTGGCGTCACCCGGGTCCTTCGCCCCATCCGCGGCCAGCCTCAGTTCGTTGGACACCGAGCGTTGCACCGCCGACCAGTCCGCGTTGAATTTCTGGCCCGTCGGGTCGTTTTGCAGGAATGCGCTGAACTGCGCGTCGGTCATCCCGTTCGGGTATTGCTTTTGCAAAGCGGCCTGCAGCGCCTTGGTGTCGCCCTGTGCGATCGCCAGACGTCGCGCGGTCTCCGCGTCGGCCGCCAGCAGCGCTTGTTGAGGACTCTGACCGGGTGCGTTCACCTGGGATGCGGCGGGGACCGTCGGGTTGCCGCCGACGTTGGGAGGGCCACCAGAGGCGTTGGCGTTAGCCGGCGCATTCGCCCTGGTTGCACGCGCAGATGGGTCGACGAGGCTGCCGTCCACGCTCGCTATGTACATGTTCCATCCCCCTTGAAATGACGCCGGCCATGCAGTATCACTTGGCCGCCCGCGAGCTACGGAACGGCCGGGAATACGTCTGGAATCGGCTACGAGATCCGTAGGCGCGCCGGTTCGAGCAGCACTTGCCCCGATAGCTTCGGTGCCGAAGACGTTACAGGAGGGCAGGCTTGCGCAGACCGTCAGCGCGACTCATTTTGCGATACGGCACGGTACCGCTCAATCCAGCCATTTCGTAGTTCCCGACGGATGCTTTTGGGAAAGCTTTGCAATCCTCGGTATTTTCGTAGTAGAGGGGATATTCGGATTGAAATATCGAAGCAATCCAATGCGGCAATACGCTTGGCAATGCCAATGTCCACATTGCGTGTGGGGCGGCTGGGTCATCTTTGACTGCCGGCTTACCTCCGACATTTGAAAGCCGGAGGCAGCGTATGAAGGATTTCACCGCGGCGTGTTAATTGCCCGCCGTGCTAACGCCGCCACCCACTTCTGGCAGCCCCGAAAATCATCAGGCGATGACGGGTGCGTGCTTTACGCTACGCGCCGATCCTGTCCTCGCCAATATCGCTCCTTGACGTCCTTGCGCGACAATTTTCCGTTGCCATTCTTCGGTAATTCGGCAACAAACTCGATCGAGCGCGGCTTTTTGAAGTCGGCCAGCAGGCCCCGGCAATGTTCGATCAAGTCGTCGCAGCTGGCTTTGGCACCGTCGCGCAATACGACCACGGCCTTGATCGCCTCGCCCCAGTGTTCGTCGGGCACACCGATGACGCATGCCTCGTAGATTGCCGGATGCCGATATAGCACCTGCTCGATCTCTGACGGGTAAACATTGAATCCGCCGGATATAATCATCTCCTTCTTGCGATCTACGATGTAGATGTAGCCGCGTTCATCGGTGCGCGCAAGATCGCCCGTGTGCAAACGCCCGCCCACCAGGGCGGCCGCAGTCAGTTCAGGCTCGCGCCAATAGCCGGCGAACACATCCGGACCGGCAATGACAATTTCACCGACTTCGCCATGGGGCAGCACATGACCGGCATCGTCGACCACCAGTACCTGCGACTCGCCGAACGGCCTGCCGCACGACGATAACAGATGCTCTTGCCCCCCCTCGATGGCCAGCCGGTGGTCGTCGATGCTCAACGTCACGAGTCCGCCGGTCGTCTCGCCGGCACCATAGCCTTGCGAGAGCACCGGACCGACGTTTTGCCACGCTTCCCTGACCAGCGCCGGTGCAATCGGCGCGCCGCCATATGACATCATCTGCAGTGCGCTTAAATCGTAAGCACCTATACGGGGGTGCTTGACCAGCATGTTGATCATCGTCGGCACCAGAAAGCACGCCGTCGCGCGATGTCGTTCGAGTGAGGCAAGATAGGCGTCCGGCTCGAAGCGATCGTGCAGCAGGATCGTGCCACCCTGACTCAAGAACGGCTGAATGAACATGCCGCTGGCGTGCGTGATGGGGCCAGCCAATGCCAGCACATCACCCGGGCGCGCGCGCATGCGTCCCATGACGACCTTGCGCAGTGACGCCATCCGGTTTCCCACAGTTTGCATCGCCGCCTTGAGCTTGCCGGTGGAGCCCGAGGTGAAATGCAGCACGGCAAGGTCGGTCTCCGCCATGTCGACGTCAGGGCTGGTGGACGCTCCCTGCGAAAGCAGAGTCTCGTATGCAATGAAATCCGGCGCCTCGCCGTCGATCGCGACATAGTGTTCGACGCTTGGCAGCGAGGCACGCATGGCGTCGATCGAGCCCAGATGACGTGCGCCTGCGAGCACGATGCGTGCCTGCGCGTTGTCTATCGTCTCTTGCGTCTCGGCGGGCGACAGCCGCGCATTCAAGGCAACTTTCACCAGCCCGGCTTTATATAGCGCACACTCGAGTTCGATCAGTTCAGGGCAATTCCACGCTTGCACGGCAATGCGGTCACCCTTGACCGCGCCAAGCGCCAGCAACGCGTTGGCGAGGCGATTCGAGCGTTCATCCAGCGCCCGGTAAGTGATCCGCCGGTCCCGGAAAATGACCGCGATATGGTCCGGCCAGTAAGTCGCACTGCGGCTGATAAAACGTCCCTGGTTCATCAAAAGCTCCATTGGCATCGGTTTCGGTAGCGATTGATGTTAGGCGGGCGAGCGCCGCAAGCCGATGCGCCAACACGCCAAGACGATAACCCGGCGGAATGACCCCGCTACGGCTGGCTTGGCGCGGCCTCTTTGAGCAGTTCGATGAAGCGCTGAGCCAGCGGCGACAAGTAGGCGCCTTTGCGGGTCGCGACACCGATGGTGCGCGGCCACATGCCCTCCCCCAATGGCAAAGCGCGCAGGCCATGACCACTGCGCGACAGGGTCAGGTCGCCGGTGATGCCCAGTAGATCGGAGCGCAACAGCACGCTCATGAGCGACCCGATGGTGGAATCGGTTTCGATCACCAGCCACGGCGGCGGCAGCCCGGCATCGGCGAAACGCGCCTCGAGTCGCTGGCGGGCCGACACGTGACTGCCTGGCAGCAGCCAGCCAGCCTGTGCCAGGCGCACCAAGCGCAGGCGCGGCACTGCGAACAAGGGATGACCCTCTCGTGCGACGATGTGCAGAGAGTCGTTGAAAAGAGGTTGTTGCTCGAGGTCCTCGGCGTCGTGTTCAGTCAAGGCGCCGATGCACAAGTCCAGATCGCCAAGACGCAGCGCGGCCCGTAACTTGTCATTCAAGCCACTCATCACGCTCAAACGGGCGGCGGGGCGCAGGCGCAGCAATTCGGCGCAGGCATCGCCAAAGAAGGTTTCGGCATAGTTGGGGGGCACCCCGACGCGAACCAGACCGATCTTGCCCAGACTCAGATCGCTGGCTTCCTTGATCGCATCGTCCAGATGCGTGCGCACGTGCTGCGCGCGCATGAAGAACGCCTGGCCGGCCGACGTCAGCGTCATGCCCTTGGCCGTACGGTCGAACAACTGCAAACCCAGTTCACGCTCCAGCCGCTGGATGCCCTTGGTCAGCGCCGGTTGCGTCTGGCCGACACGCTCCGCGGCACGGCCAACGTGGCCGGCTTCGGAGACCGCCAAAAAATAGTTCAGATCTTCCAGGCGCATTTCATTCCGCTGCGTTATTGAAAAGTCTCTGCGGATAATCCTTCGTCACATCCGAACTGTCAACATGGGGTTCCGACGTTCTCTTCAGGTTTGCCCTCATGGCCTATGAAATCAGTCCCCGTTTGCAAGCGCTACGCGAACGCCTGGCTACGTATCTCAATGACGAGTTGATCCCTCTCGAACGCTCTGCCAATTATGGTTACGAGGACATCTTCCCAAAGGAGGTCGTTCGCGCCGTCTGGCAGCGTTC
>JAGXBI010000096.1 GCA_018971155.1 Burkholderiales bacterium | reverse complement strand
CCAGCACCGTCATGCGCATGTGGTGCCCGCGCCGCAAGGCGACGGCCGAACCCAGCATCGCCAGCCACAGGAACAGGATGGAAGCGATCTCGTCGCTCCATACCAGCGGGTGGTTGAAGACGAAGCGCGCAATGATGCCGACCAGCAGGATCACGACCTCGGCCAATACCGCGATGGCCGAGGGGATTTCGATCAGCCAGCCGAGCGCGCTGTCGCACCGCCCCTGCCAGGCAGGCAGGGGTTGCTCGTCGATCGAGAGCACGCTTGTCATGCCAGCGCCCCGGTGGTTTGCTGCAGCAGGTCCCAACCCTGCGCGCCGAACTTCGCGCGCCAGTCGTGATAGAAGCTGGTCTTGCTCAACTGGTTGCGGAACGCCTGCTTGTCGACTTCGACGATCTGCAGCCCCTTGCTGGCCAGGCTCTGGCTGAGTGTCGAATTCAGCGCGGCGATGTCGGCCCGCTCTTCGGTGGCCGCGCGGTCGAACTCCTTGAGCACGATGGCCTGCACGTCGCTCGGCAGCCGCTTGAAGGCGGCCGGGTTGCCGAGAATCCAGTAGGCATCCCAGACGTGACTGGTCATGCTGACGTACTTCTGCACTTCGTAGAGCTTCGCGGTGGAGATGATCGGCAGCGGGTTTTCCTGGCCGTCGACCAGGTGGGTCTGCAGCGCCGAATACAGTTCGTTGAAGTTGATCGGCGTGGGCCCGGCCTTGAGCGACTGGAACAGCGAGATCAGCATCGGCGCGACCGGCACGCGGATCTTGAAGCCATGCAGATCGTCCGGCGTGCGGATCGGCTTGGTCGACGAGGTGATCTGGCGGAAGCCGTTGTCCCACGGACGCGACATCGCGAGCATGCCGGCCTTGCCGATTTGCGCCTGGGTATATTTGCCCAGATCGCCGTCCATCGCTTTCCAGACGTGATCGTAGTCGGGGAAGGCGAAGCCGGTGTTGGCGATGCCCGCGGCCGGCACGAGCGTGGAGAGCACCGAGGCGGCCATGTTGATGAATTCGACCCCGCCATTGCGGATCTGCGACAGCAGATCGGTGTCGGAGCCGAGCTGGTTGCTCGGAAATACGCGAATCTCCAGACGCCCGCCGGTGGCCTGCAGAATGCGCTCGGCGGCCTGCTTGGCGCGCACGTTCACCGGATGGCTCGGGTCCTGGCCGGTGGCCAGCTTGTAGGAGAACTGCGGCGCCGAAAACGCCCGGCCGGAGACGCTCACCAACGGCGCGGCCACCGACAGTGCGGCGCCGGCTTTCAGGAAGGTACGGCGGTTGATGCGGGTCTTCGTGTTGGAATCCGTGCTCATAATGTGCTCCTCCAGTGATGGGGTGTATTGCTGTTGTAGTTTTAACGCTTGTTTGAACCGCTCCGGCGCGCACCCGCGCGCCGGGATGATGCCACTGCTTAACCGTGAATCAGCATGCCGCCGTTGACGTCGATCACCGCGCCGGTGATATAGGACGACAGATCCGAGGCAAGGAACGTGAAGGCGCCGGCCACGTCGTCGGGCACGCCGATGCGATTGAGCGGAATTCCCGCCAGGATCTCGACCCGCTTTTCGTCGCTGATCTTGCCGGCGTTGATGTCGGTGTGAATCAGGCCCGGCGTGACGCAATTGACGCGAATGCCGTCAACCCCGAACTCGCGCGCCATCGCCTTGGCCAGGCCCAGCACCCCGGCCTTGGCGGCCGAGTAATGCGGGCCGCCCAGGATGCCGCCGCCGCGCTGCGCCGATACCGACGACATGCAGGCGATCGAGCCGCCATGCTGCTTTTTCATCTGCGGAATGACCGCTTGCGACAGATAAAGAACGCCGCGCAGATTCACGTCGAGAATCTTGTCCCAGCTCGCCGCGTCGATGTCGAGCAGCTTGACCGGCTGGGTGATGCCGGCGTTGTTGACCAGCACGTCGATGCGGCCGAAATCGCCGACGATCTGCTCGACCGCGGCCACGCACGCCTGCTTGTCGGTCACGTCGCAGGCGTAGCCGCGATGCTCGGCGCCGAGGCCTGCCGCGGCCTCGGCGGCAGCTGCCTGATCGAGGTCGAGAATGGCGACGCGCGCGCCGTGCCGGGCAAACATGCGCGCGGTGGCAATGCCGATGCCGCGCGGCGACGCCGCGCCGGAGATCACGGCAACCTTGCCGTCCAGAAGTTTTGTCTCGCTCATTTTGTTGTCCTAAAGTGGGTCGCTTGAGAGGTTTTCGTCAGGGGTGGCAGGCGCCTCAGCGCAGCCAGGTTTTCACGGTATCGGCCATGGCCTGCGTGGAGATGCCGTAGCGATCGTGCAGGGTCGGCAGCGCACCGGCGTCGAGGAACGCATCGGGCAGGCCGATCTGGCGGAAGGCCGGCGTCACGCCGTGGCTCAGCAGCACGGCGGCGACTGCTTCGCCGAGCCCGCCGATCACCGTGTGGTTCTCGGCGACCACCACCAGGCGGCCGCTGCGGCGCGCCTCGCGCAGAATCGTCGCGGTATCGAGCGGCTTGATGGTCGGCACGTGCAGCACGCCCACGTCGATGCGGTCGTGCGCGAGCGTCTTGGCGACTTCGAGCGCGCGCATCGTCATGATCCCGGACGAAATGATCAGCACGTCGGCGCCGTCGCGCAGCAGCTTGGCCTTGCCGAGCTCGAAGCGATAGTCGTATTCGTCGAGCACCACCGGCACGTTGCCGCGCAGCAGGCGCGCGTAGACGGGGCCGTGATGCGCGGCCATGGCGGGCACCATCTGCTCGATCTCCACCGCGTCGCACGGGTCGATCACCGTCAGGTTCGGCATGGCGCGAAACAGCGCCAGATCCTCGGCGGCCTGGTGGCTCGGCCCGTAGCCGGTGGTCAGCCCCGGCAGCGCGCAGGCGATCTTGACGTTCAGATTGTCTTCGGCGATCGCCTGGTGAATGAAGTCGTAGGCGCGGCGCGCGGCGAACACCGCATAAGTGGTGACGAACGGCAGCGCGCCTTCGTGGGCCATGCCGGCGGCCGCGCCCATCAGCAGCTGTTCGGCCATGCCCATCTGGTAATAGCGCTCGGGAAAGGCCTGCGCGAAGATGTGCAGGTCGGTGTATTTGCCCAGGTCGGCGGTCATGCCGACGACGTCCGAGCGTTCGCGCGCGAGCGCCACCAGCGCATTGCCGAACGGTGCGGCGCGGGTGGCCTGCCCATCGCCCGCGATCGAGGCGATCATCGCCGAGGTTTTAAGGCGCGGCTTGGTTGCGGCGTTGCTCATGCTTTTCTCCCGGCGTCGAGCGCTTGCAGCGCGAGTTGCCATTCATGCGCTTCGACCCGAATGAAGTGGTTTTTCTCGCGGGCTTCGAGGAACGGCACGCCGCTGCCCATCTTGGTATCGCACACGATCATGCGCGGGCACGCGCCACGGTATGCGCGCGCCGCATCGAAGGCGGCGATCACGGCAGCCAGGTCGTTGCCGTCGATGCGCTGCACGAACCAGCCGAACGCCTGCAGCTTGTCGACCAGCGGCTCGAAGGCCATGACCTGCGTCGAGGGGCCATCGGCTTGCTGGTTGTTGACGTCGACGATGCCGATCAGGTTGTCGAGCTTCCAGTGGCTGGCCGACATGATGCCCTCCCACACCGCGCCCTCGTCGAGCTCGCCGTCGGAGAACAAGGTGTAGACGAAGGCGTCGGAGCCGCGGCGCTTGAGCCCCAGGCAACGGCCCACCGCAATCGTCAGGCCCTGGCCGAGCGAGCCGCCCGACATTTCCATGCCGGGCGTATAACTGGCCATGCCCGACATCGGCAGCCGGCTGTCGTCGCTGCCATAGGTTTCCAGTTCTTCCTCGGGGAGGATGCCGGCCTCGATCAATGCCGCATACAGCGCAATCGCGTAGTGTCCGTTGGACAGCAGGAAGCGGTCGCGGCCTTCCCATTCGGGATCGTCCGCGCGCAAGCGCAGCGCGTGCCCGTAAGCGACCGCGAGTACGTCGGCGATATCGAGAGCCTGGGCAATGTAGCCCTGGCCCTGCACCTCGCCCATGCGTATCGCGTTGCGCCGGATACGGTAGGCACACTCCGCGAGACGGGCATGCAACCCGGGGTCGCTCTTAGTCACCATGTTCTCCTTGTACCGGCCGCCGCACTCGGGCGCGGCCGGATTGGTTTGATGGATGCGGGCGCGCCAACGCCGCCTCGCCAGAACCTGGGCTTGGACAAGATGCTTGCCGTCGCAGCCAGTGAAACAAGCTTAAAGATTTGGACGGAGCGGCTCAAACGAATTAATATGGCCCTATCGTTGAATTCAATTCATGCATCCGCTGCAATGCACAATCGCGTCACGCTCAAGTCGGTTCAGGCTTTCGAGGCCGCCGCACGGCTTGCTTCTTTCTCGCTTGCGGCGGAGGAGTTGTTCGTCACGCCCTCGGCGATCAGCCATCAGATCAAGCTGCTGGAAGAACAGTTGAGCGTCAGGCTGTTCCATCGCGTGCATCGCGCGGTCGTGCTGACCGACCTGGGCCGGCAATACGCCGAGGAAGTCGCGGCGGCATTCGCGCGCATCGATCATGCGACCCGGGAGCTGGGCCGAGCCGCCAAAAGCGACATCCTCACGATCCATTGCACCCCGAGTTTTGCCACGCAATGGCTGATGCGGCGCCTGGCGCGCTTCAGTGCGCTGCACCCGGACATCGACGTGCGCCTGAACGCCTCCGCTGGCGCGGTCGATCTGCTCTCCGAGGAAATCGATGTCGATATCCGTTATGGCGCCCGCAAGCTGCAGCCGCCGGGCGCCATGGTGATCGAATTGCCGTCCGAGACGGTCGTGCCGCTTTGCTCGCCCGAACTCGCGCATGGCGAGCATCCGATCACGCGGGCCGCTGACTTGCAGCATCACACGCTGATTCACAGCGAGGGCTGCCTGGTGGGCTGGCGCGACTGGATGCGCCTGCATCGCAAAGTGCCGCTCGACGTCACGCGCGGGCCGCGTTTCGACCGCTCCTTCATGTCGATCAGCGCGGCCGTCGACGGTTTGGGCGTTTGTCTCGACAGCCTGCTGCTCGCGCAACGCGAGCTCGAAACAGGCCAACTGGTGGCCCCGCTGGGCCTGACGGGGCTGACCGTGCGGGGCTACACGCTGAATCTGCTCAAGTCACGCGCCGAGCTGCCCAAGCTGCGCAGTTTCCAGGAATGGCTGGTCGGCGAGCTGGAAAAGTGAACCGGCGCGCAAGGTACGCCTTGCGACGAAAATAGTCCGTCGCGGCCACCCGCCGCGCTGCACCATTCGGGAGCCCTAGTCGCCCGCAAAAATCTGAGGCACACTGTGATTCAAGCGCAACGATACTGATCGTTGCGCGGGTATCTGTGAGACTGGGTCCATTCGGCCTCGACCAATTTCGAGGCCATTCGCAAGCGCGGTTGTCACATGTCGAATTTCACACACGATACCCCTGCCAACGGCGGCTGGATGGCTCGGGAGGCGCCCTTGTACGGACCTGCCGCGGCCGTCGTGCTCGCGCCCCTGTTCAAGATCTTCAGCGAGCACGCTGTCGGCATCTCCGAACGACTGTTCGACAATCTGACGCGCTTGCCGATGTCGCCCCGTTTTTTCCAGATGCTGTCGGCCGACGAGCTCGAGCATGTCCGGCAGCGGCAACTCCAATATTTACTGCAGCTCGCCTCGCCGACACTCTCGGCGCACGAGCATGGCGTGATGGCCCGCCGGATTGGCCGCATTCACGCGGCGATCGGCCTGGATCGCAGCGATCTGGCCAGATCGCCCGGCGCGCTATGGACATCGATCCGCAATTTCATCGCCCCCGACACGCATCACGCCGCGCTGGAGGTGCTCGAACGCCGCTTCATCCGGGATCTCGCATTGCAGCTGGAGGTGTATCAGAACCTGCAAACTTCACGCGAGACCATGCTGCTCAGTCTCACGGAGATGGCGTGGAAAGCGCAGACCTACGCCGACCTGATTACCCAGGTCGTCGAAACATTGAGTGATTACGACGAAATCGCAGGTTGCTCGGTCGGTCGCCCGGACGACGTGGGTGTGTTCCGCTACGAGGCCATCGGCGGCACGGCCATGGGGCGATACCTGAAGGAACTCGAAAAATCCGCCGACGGCGCGATCATGGCCAACAGCGATACGCCCAAAGGCAACGGCCCGACCGGGCGCGCATGGCGCAGCGGGAATATCGAGCGCTCGCTCAATATCTCGACCGACCCTCATATGGCGCCCTGGAGAGAGGCTGCGCGACGAGTCGGCTTTCGCTCGAGCGTGGCGATTCCGCTGCATCAGCCGGATCATCCGACGCGCGCCATCCTGACCCTGTACAGCGCCTCGCCGGGCGCCTTCACCGCCAGCGACCGGGTCGCATTCACGAGCCTGCTGCAGTCCCTGCTCGGGTTCGCCATCACGCGCCTCGAAGCATTGGAGGGCAAGACGCAGACCATATCTCACGGGTTGCGCCAACACTTTGCCGGCCTGCTTCGCGGCAATGCACTGGTGATGCACTACCAGCCGCTGATGGATCTGCACTCGGGGCGAATCGTGAAGGTCGAGGCGCTCGCGCGACTGCTCGACGGGGATCAATTGATCAGGCCGGACGCGTTTTTGCCGGCGTTCTCGGCGGAGGATCTGTTCGAGTTGTATCGCCTTGGCCTGGAACAGGCCCTGGCGGATCGCCAACGCTGGGCCGAGGCCGGCCACGACCTTGGCATCTCGCTCAATTTGCCGGCCACCGCGCTCGGCGACGGACGCTATTACCTGACCACGCGCGACGCCCTGCACCGTCACGGCTGCACCGGCGAGAAGTTGACGCTGGAAGTGCTGGAGTACGACGCTTTTCCGTTGGGTGTCGATCCGCTCATCGTGTTGTCGCACTTCAAGGCGCTGGGCGTCGTGCTCGCCGAGGACGACCTCGGCTCCGGCCACAGCAGCCTCAATCGCCTGCGGGAAATTCCTTTCGACGACGTCAAGATCGACCGTCACACCGCGCGCGTGGGGCATCACAATCCGGAGCGCGTGCTGCTTTTCATCTACCAGTTGATTCAGCTCGGCCACACCCTGCTCAAGCAGGTGACCGTCGAGGGTATCGAAGATGCCGAAATGCTCGAGGCGGTCGCCGTGCTGGGCGCCGATCTGGCGCAGGGCTATGTGATCAGCCCGCCGATGCCCGCCAAGCAGCTCGCTCATTGGCTGAACCAGACGCGCCACGCCCCCGACCGGTCTCGCCCGGTGACGGCTTATGGCGTGCTGGCGATGGACATTTTGAAGCGTGAGCGGCAACGCCTGCTCGCCCACGAAAACCAGCGCGTCGCGCCGGATTGAGGCCGGCGCGACCGGCATGATTTCCTGCACGGCTCAAGCGAACCCGATGACCGCGGATAAACGCCCGGGATGCTTTACAGCGTTTGCAATACCGCCTCGGCCGCGCTCACCTCGAATTTGCCGGGCGCTTCGACGAACAGTGCCTTGACCACGCCATCGTCGACCACCATCGCATAGCGCTGCGAGCGCACGCCCATGCCACGCGCCGACAGGTCCTGCTCCAGCCCCAGCGCGCGCGTGAACGCCGCACTGCCGTCGCCCATCATGCGCACCTTGCCCTCGGTGTGCTGGTCGCGCGCCCAGGCGCCCATCACGAACGCGTCGTTGACCGACACGCACCAGATTTCATCGACGCCCTTGGCCCGCAGCGCGTCGTAATGCTCGACATAGCCGGGCACGTGCTTGGCCGAGCAGGTCGGCGTGAAAGCGCCGGGCAGGCCGAAGATCACCAGCTTCTTGCCGCGCGCCAGTGCCGGCACGTCCAGCGCGTTCGGCCCGATCGCGCAACCGCCCTGCTCGCTTTCGAAATATTCGTACAGCGTGCCCTGCGGCAGCTTGTCGCCTGTTTGAATCATGATTTTTCCTTGTATTCGAGAATGCGGCCGCGCTCGGCGGCGGGCATTTGCCGCCCGCGAACGGAAGCCTGAGTCATTGAACCGTCGCAGCGCCATGCCATGGGGATGCAGCCGTGCGCTACGGCCATACAGCCGGATTCATTCTAGGCAGTCCCCGGGGCTTTGCCAACCCGGACGCACCGCGGCCGGTTCGTCGAGATAACCACTTGTGACAAGCTGGTCGACATGTATGATATGTCTTCATACATTTGAGGCCGGCGGCACGACGAACCGCGTTGCCGCCGTGAAAGCCTGTCGCCACCGATCGATCGAGCATGAAACGTCAGAACCGTCCCAGGACACCGAGCGCCGCGCCCGCTGCCGCGCCGCTGCAGCGCGATAGCGCCACCTCGCTGTATCGGCAGATCGCCGACCAGCTCGAGCACGATATTCTCGCGGGGCATTTCGCCGTGCATGGCAAATTGCCCTCGGAGCATGAATTGACCGTGCGCTTCGGCGTGAGCCGGGTCACCGTGCGCCAGGCGATGGATGCGCTGCTGGCGGCCGGACTGGTCGTCAAGAAGCAAGGCAAGGGGACTTTCGTCGCCGGCCAGAAGCTGCAGCACGATCTGCATTCGATGCAGGGCTTCTACGACTCGCTGATCGCGCAGGGCGTGGAGCCGGAGACGCGGTTGATCGAGTTCGCCGCGGTCGCGCGCCCCGAGCACGTCGACGCCAGCCTGGCGGGCGCCGATGACCAGTGCTTCTTCCTGCGGCGTATCTACCAGGTGGGCGGCGAGCCGATCGCGATGGTGTGCGCCTACCTGCCGGCCGAGGCGGCCCGGGTGTCGTGGCAGCAGGCCAGCGAGAACCCCATCTACGGCATTCTCGAGCGCCTGCTGCAGATGCGGATCACGCGCGCGGACGTGAGAATCCGCGCGCAGCCCGCCGGCACGCGAATCGGCCGCGAGCTCGGGCTGGGTCCGCGCGCCGCGCTGCTGGTCATGGAACGCGAGTCCTTCAGCGGCGACGGCAAGGTCGCCGAACACTCGTCGTTCTACATCCGTCCGGAAAACTACGAATTCCTGCTCAGTGCCCAAGGCCCGCTGCCGATCAGTTCATCGATCCGGGGCGCCACCCGCTCGCGCGTCGAGCAGCTCGCCTGAACGCCCGAATCGCTGCGTTCGGGTCGCGGCGCGCGCGGCGCCCGTCCTTTTACGCATGCACCCTTTTGCCGGCCGGCCCGGCGATGAGATCCGACAGGCGCATTTCCGTGTCGATCAGCCAGACGAAGCCAGCCCCGACCAGCATCAGGCCGCTGGCCACCAGGAACGGCAAGGTCCAGCTGCCGCTCCATTGCACCAGGGCGCCGAACGCCACCGGCGAAATGATGCCGCCGACATTGGCCCATGTGTTCATCCAGCCCGCGGAGGTCGACGCATATGAGCCGCCCATGTCCATGGCGATCGCCCAGAACACCGAAATCGTCGCATCCAGGAAAAAGAACGAGCAGGAAAACAGCATGATGGTGACGAACTGGCTTTGCGCGTATATCGCGGGCAACAGCAGCAGGACCGAGCAGACCATCCCGGCGCTGGGAATCAGGCGCCGCCAGAGACGTTTGTTACCGGTACGCGCGCACAGGCGATCGCACAGCGCCCCGCCCAGCACGCTGCCGAGCATGCCGCCGATGAACGGCAGAAATCCGTAGATGCCCACTTTGAGCATGGTGAAATGGTGATCCTTGATCAGGAACGTCGGCAGCCAGGTCAGGTAAATCGTGAGAGTGTAGAAGTAGCAGAAATCAGCCAGGCAAAGCGCCCACATGCTTTTGCTCTTGAGCACCACCGCCCACACCTTCTTGCCGTGTCCCAACTGGTTCCGGTGCGCGTGGCCGGTCGCCGGCGAACGGTACACCGCAAGCCATACCAGACCGATCAGCACCGTTGCACTGCCAAACACCCAGAACGGCCCCGGAATGCCGAATGCGACGATGCTGGCGACCCCGACAGGCACCGTGAGCGCCGCGCCCAGGCGCGTTGCCGCGTGCATGATCCCCTGCGACAGCGCGCGCCGCCCGGGCGGCACCCAGGGCGAGACGCCGCCGGTGGCCGCCGGCATCGAGGCCGCCTCGCCCGCGCCGGCCGCCGCGCGCATCCACGCCAGTTGCCCGAGGTTCAGCGCCGTGACGCCGCTGAGCAGCGTGAACGCGCCATACCAGAGCACCATCAGCCCGACCGAGCGTCGCGGCCCGACAATGTCGGACAGATAAGCGAGCAGCGGCTGAAGAATCGTGTACGTGATGGCGAACGCGGAGAAAATCCAGCCCATCGTGATCTTGCTGATATGCAGATTCGCGATCAGATGCGGCGCCACCACCGACATCAGCGCCTTGTCGGTGTAGTTGCTCATGTAGACCATCGAGCCCATCGCGATGACGATCCACGGATAGATGCGCGCCCGCTGACTGACGGCGGCGGGCGTCTGGAGCATGCCTTTCTTTGCCTCGGATGTTGCGTCCATTGTCTCCTCCAAGAAACATTTCGATCATCCGGCCCAGACGCGTCCGGTCGACGCGTGTCTGCGCGGGAACGGCACGCAGCCTGCCCGGCGAGGCGCCGCGAGCGTTGTTTATGTTGTCGATGCTCGTCGGTAAAGCCGGCCGGCGCGACGGCCGGAACTCCTGTGCGGCACGGCTCATGCAAGAGCGTGCCGTTCTTCTCTCATTGCTGTCTCGCAAGAAACGCTCGTCTCCTGC
>JAGXBI010000095.1 GCA_018971155.1 Burkholderiales bacterium | reverse complement strand
GTCAGGCGCGACTCTCATCGTGGCGCGGGGAGTGATCCCCACAACGACGCCGGATAGATTTACGCAAGCCAATCACAACGTCAAAAATCAGTGTTGCAAAAATGGGGGTGACCATAGATTTTTTATCCGAGGGGCGGCGCGCCGGTCAGCGGGCCTGGTCGGCCTGCACGCGCCGACGCCCGGCCGGCGTCAGCAGCGCATTGCCCGCGGCGCAGGCGAGCAGCAGCGCGCAGGTCGCCAGAAACACGTAGCGCATGCCGATGTGCCCGCCGACGAAGCCGCCGAACAGCGGGCCCGCCACCTGGCCGACGTATTGCGACGAAGTCGAATAGCCCAGCACGCGGCCGACCGATTCGTCGGGCACGTTGTGCCGGATCAGCGCCGTCACGCAGGGCAGCAGGCCGCCGAGCGACAGTCCCATCAGAAAGCGCAATCCGATCAGCTGCCAGGCTGCGGTGACGAAGGCCTGCGGGATCAGCAGCAGGCCGGAGACCGCGAGGCAGCCGGTGACGACCTTCATGCCGCCGATCCGGTCGGCCAGTTTGCCCAGGCGCGATGCCGAGACGATGCTGCCGAGGGCGGCGGCCGACATGGCCAGGCCCGAGACAAAGGTGACCGTCCTGATGTCGCTGACCAGTTGTTGCACGTAGACGGTAATGATCGGCTCGATCGACATATTGGCGACCATCAGCAAGGTCGCGGTCGCCAGCATCGACAACACCAGTTTTCGATTGCCCAGCGGCGCCGGTGCCGCCCCGGCGGCGGCCCGGGCGCCGCGCTCGGCTTGCGGGCGCGGCGGGCGATCTTCCCTGATCAAAACACAGGTGGCCAGGCAATTGAGCGAAATAAAGCCGCTGGCCACGAAGAACGTCATGCGGATGCCGATCAGCGACGGCATGATGCCGCCCAGCAGCGGCCCCATCAGATTGCCCGCCATGATGCCGGTCGACAGCACGCCGAGCGCCCAGGCCGAGCGGTGCTTGGGCGTTTGCGCCGCCACCAGCACGTATGAACCCGAGGTGTAGCCGCCGGCCAGGCCGACCAGCAGCCGTATGCCGGCCAGCTGCCAGACATTCTGGGCCAGCCCGATGAGCGCCATGGTGATCATCATGCCGATGCTGGCGCGAATCAGGTTCGGCTTGCAGCCGAAGCGGTCCGCCAGGCGTCCCCACAATGGTGCGACCAGCGCCCCGGCGAGGAACGTCGCGCCGTAGACGATGCCCGACCATTGCACGATCGCGGCGTGGCCGTGCACGCCCAGCTGCTCGATATAGACCGGCAGGAACGGCAGCACCAACGTCATCGCGATGATGTTGATGAAAGCGCCGAAGAAGCAGACGGCCAGATTGCGTTGCCAGTGAGATTCGTTCATGGGTCCGTGAGGGAGGCGGATGCAGACGTTGCCTCGCCGGCTTTCAAGCGGAGGATGCGGCGGCGCGCGCCGGCCGTCAAGGCCGGGCGACTCGTACGATGGCCCCAGTATAAGAGCGGTGGTACATCCGGGCGTTGTCGGTACGGCAATGCTGCCATGCCCAATCGTCATGGCAGGGCGGCATGCGTCGGGCGGCCGCGCGCACCGGTAGTATGATCGAGCCATTTCGCCAACGCCCTCGATGAGGCGCCGCGCCATGAATCATTTGCTTCGCAAGCTCGATCTGACTTCGCTCAGGCTGTTCGTCGCCGTGTGCCAGGAAAGAAACATCGCCCGTGCCGCAGAGCGGGAGTCCATTACGCCTTCGGCGGTGAGCCGGCGCATTGCCGAGATTGAGACGGTGATCGGGCGGCCCGTGATCCACCGGGAGTCGCGCGGTATTTCCGTCACACCGGTCGGCGAGATGGTGATGCGACACGCCCAGGCGGTCATCGCCAGCTTCGAGAGTCTCGATGCCGAGCTCTCGCAATTCGCCACTGGCGCCAAGGGCAGCGTCAAGGTGGTCGCCAATTTATCGGCCATCGTGCAGTTTCTGCCCGAGGATATCGCGGCCTACACGCGTATTTTTCCGGATGTCGAAATTCAGGTGGACGAAAGGTCGACCTCGAGCGTGTTGCGCAGCGTCAGCGAGAGCGGCGCGGACTTCGGCATCTGCAACGCGGTACCCGGCATCAAGGATCTGGAGTCGCTGCCGTACCGCACCGACCGGCTGTTCCTGCTGGTGCCGCGCGGGCATCGGCTGAGCGATGCGACGGCCGTCACGCTGGCCGATATGGCGCGCGAGAATTTCGTCGGCCTGGGCAGCGACACGTCGCTCGCGCGGCTGCTGGCGCAGCAGGCCAGGAGCCTGGGGCTGGACATGAAGGTGAAGATCCGCGTCAACAGCTTCGATGCGCTGTGCCGCATGGTGCACGTGCGCCTGGGCATCGCCGTGCTGCCGCAGCATATCGGCGAGCTGTATGTCGACACGCTGGACCTGCAACTGGTGCCGATCGCGGAACCGTGGGCATCGCGCGAGCAGATCGTGGTGTTTCGCCAGCGCGAGCGGCTCACGGCGGCAGCCTCGGCCCTGGTCAACTTCCTGACCAACAAGCGCTGAGCCGCTGCCATCTCGTTCCGGAACGTCTGCCTTGAGGAATCGTCACCGCCAGCCTCCGTGTGGGTCAGTACCATTGGCTGACATTTTCGATTCCCGTGAACCATGGCCAAGACCCTCTACGACAAGCTCTGGGAGACCCACGCGGTCGCCACCGAGAAAGACGGCACCACGCTGCTCTATATTGACAGGCACCTGATCAACGAAGTCTCGAGCCCGCAGGCATTCGAAGGCCTGGCGCTGGCCGGGCGCAAGCCGTGGCGCGTTAGTTCGAACCTGGCGGTGGCTGACCATAACGTGCCGACCACCGAGCGCAGCAGCGGGCATATCGAGGACCCGATTTCTCGCCTGCAGGTGCAGACTCTCGGCAGCAATGCCAAGACCTATGGTTTCACCTATTTCGATATGCTCGACAAGCGGCAGGGCATCGAACACGTGATCGGGCCGGAGCAGGGCGTGACGCTGCCCGGCATGACCGTGGTGTGCGGCGATTCCCATACGTCCACGCACGGCGCGTTCGGCTGCCTGGCGCACGGCATCGGTACTTCCGAAGTCGAGCATGTGCTGGTGACGCAGACGTTGCTCACGCGCAAGATGAAATCGATGCTGGTGCAAGTCGATGGCGAGTTGGCGATCGGTGTCAGCGCCAAGGACATCGTGCTGGCGATCATCGGCAAGATCGGCACGGCCGGCGGCACGGGCTATGCGATCGAATTCGCCGGCTCGACGATTCGCGCGCTGTCGATGGAAGGGCGCATGACGATCTGCAATATGGCGATCGAAGCGGGCGCGCGCGCCGGCATGATCGCCGTGGACGAAACCACCATTGCCTACGTGAAGGACCGCCCGTTGGCACCCAGCGGCGCGCAGTGGGATCAGGCGGTCGAGTACTGGCGCACGCTGCATTCCGACGAGGGCGCGCGCTTCGATGCTGTGGTGACGCTCGACGCGACGCAGATCAAACCGCAGGTCACCTGGGGCACCTCGCCGGAGATGGTGGCGCCGGTCGACGCTCGGGTGCCGGACCCAGCGCAGGAGCGCGACCCGATGCGGCGCGACGGCATGCAAAAGGCGCTGGCTTATATGGATCTGGCGCCCGGCACGCCGATCACCGATATCGCGATCGACAAGGTGTTTATCGGCTCGTGCACCAATTCGCGAATCGAGGATCTGCGCATCGCGGCAGCCGTCGTGCGCGGCCAGCGAGTGGCAGCCAACGTGAAACAGGCGCTGGTGGTGCCCGGCTCGGGGCTGGTCAAGGCCCAGGCCGAGCGTGAGGGACTCGACGAGGTATTTCGCGCGGCTGGCTTCGAGTGGCGCGAACCGGGCTGCTCGATGTGCCTCGGGATGAACGACGACCGGCTGGCGGCCGGCGAGCGCTGCGCCTCGACCTCCAATCGCAATTTCGAGGGGCGTCAGGGGGCGGGCGGGCGCACGCATCTGGTGAGCCCGGCGATGGCCGCGGCCGCCGCCATCGCCGGTCGCTTCGTCGATGTGCGCACGATGCGCGCGACGGACACCGCAAGTTAACCCGATACGACGGATATTCGATGAAACCTCTGACTCAACACACCGGCATCGTCGTACCGCTCGATCGTGCCAACGTCGACACCGACGTCATTATTCCAAAGCAGTTTCTCAAATCGATCCGGCGCACCGGGTTCGGCGTCAATCTGTTCGACGAATGGCGCTATCTCGATCATGGCGAACCGGGGCAGGATTGCTCGAAGCGGCCGGTGAATCAATCGTTCGTATTGAATCGGCCCGATCTGAAGGGGGCATCGATTCTGCTGGCGCGCGCCAACTTCGGCTGCGGCTCCTCGCGCGAGCATGCGCCCTGGGCGCTCGAGCAATACGGATTTCGGGTGCTGATCGCGTCGAGCTTTGCCGACATCTTTTTCCACAATTGCTTCAAGAACGGCCTGCTGCCGGTCGTGTTGAGCGAAGCCGACATCGAGCGGCTGTTCGTGGCCGCGCATGCGGCCGGCGCGCTGCGGCTCGAAGTCGATCTCGAGCGGCAGACCGTCAGGACGCTGGACGGGGCGATCGAGATCGGTTTCGACGTCGATCCGTTTCGCAAGGAATGCCTGCTCAACGGCTTCGACGATATCGCGTTGACCTTGCGTCAGACGGAAACGATTCGCGGCTTCGAGCAGCAGCACATGGCCCGATTCCCGTGGTTGGCCAACCCCGTTTGAGGGGGGGCTCGCCAGTGATCTGACGAAGCGCGGCAGCACCGCGGGGCAGGCTGCCGCGGGGCGCTCAACTGGCCGGGTCGTCGTCGTCGGCCGGCACGGTTGCACCGACGCCGGCCGTGCCAATGATGCTGATCCGGAAAGTAGGGGTCGCGGCGAGCGAGCGCAGCGCCGGATCTTCCGGAATATTGAGCAACAGCGGCGTGATCGCCGAGCCGCCGATCACCGCCCGCCGGCTGTTGTCGGCCGGACTCAGCCCCCAGATATCCTGATAGACGAGCGGCACGAGGTGGCCGCCGTGCTGGACATTGCCCAGATACAGCATGACGTGCCCGCCGATATAGATCAGGGTGCGCATCGGCTTGCCTTCGCGCATCAGAACGGCCAGGCGCTGGGCCGGCGAGTCGCCGGACAGGTCGGTCATGTCGCCGGCGCTCATTTGCGATGACGAATGGCGCGGCAGCCAAACGCCGAATGCCGCGAAAATGCTCTGCAATTCCGACGAGCAATCGTTGTACAGCCCCGTATTGCCCCACCCATAAGGCCGGCCGATCAGCGCCTTGAGCAGTGTCGCGAGGTGCCTTGGCGTGGCGCGCCACGGCACCGGGACGATTTGCGCATCATTGAGCAGCGCGGTGCGGATGACCGCACGGCCGTCGACGTCGCGTACCGGCACCATGGCAGTGCGCTGTCCGGGTGCGGTGGCGGCCAGCACCGGCAGCAGCGTGCCGGCTGGCGCGTCGAAGCGGAACATGCCCTGTGTATCGCGCACCGGCGCGGAGGCGACGATCACCGCGCCCAGCGCTTGCCGGGCCGCCGTGCGCCAGGCGTCGGCGAATGCGTCGTCCACCGCAGCCACTCCACGGCTGCGCACCCAGCCCTGAACGTCGGGCGTCTGCACGTAGTCCCAGCCGCCGTCGAGGCTGCTGCCGAGCACATAGAGCGGGGTGCCGGGGCGGATCGCCGATATCTGCAGGTTGTCGAACGGATAGCCTTCGCCGGCGAGATGGCGGCTGTAGAACGATGGGTCCATGGTCGGCAGTTCGCGCACCATCAAATTGCCGGTGGCGATGGCCCTGCGCCCCGGCTGGAAGCTCGGCGCATTCTCGAATTGTCCGACATTCATGTTTTGCGCGATTGCGTCGATCCATGCCTTGGTGTGCGGCCGGAAGTTCTGCCCGTAGCCGATGCGCCGGCCCGTCTGCCGGGTATTGTCGAAACGCTCGATGCGGCGCTGCTGCAGGGCGACGATGTCGCTGCCAAGCTGGCGGTAGACGCGGGCGTCCACATAAGCGGAATTCCATGGCGACGGGTCGTGGGCGGCGGTGCCGAAATAGCGCGCGTAGAGCGCGAGCAAGTGCGCCTGCTGGTCTGCCGCGCTGAGGAAAGGTCGGTCGTAATCCGGGCTGTCCGGCGCAATCCAGCGATCGACGTTTTGATCGTAGTCGGTCATTGGAAAAAGACTGACGCGGTCGATCGCCGCCGACGCGGGGACCGAGACCGGGGCACTCGCGCAGCCTGCCAGCGCCAGGCATCCGGCAATAGCCAGCGCGCGCCACGCATGAGCTGCCCGCGCAGCGACAAGGTGGCAAAGGCGAGCTGAAGAGCGGGCTGGGACAGTCATGGGCAAGGAGTTCGCTGGCGGATATATGGGCTGTGATGATACGACGATTTGCCGCAACACAATGCACCGGCCAGACAACTCGGAGGACTCTCTGTCCGGCTTGATCCCGGTCAAAACCCCCGGTCGGATGCGTGGCAGGCTTGTCGGCATGCCGCGATGCGTTCGGCACAGGGCCGCAACGCGCGATCCGGCATGGCGTCGTGCCAGGCCATCGAGGCAGGTCTTCGGGAGATTGAGATGACGACTTCGCAATTGTTGCGCTACGAGCCGGCGGTACCGGCTCCGGCGCTGTTGACCCAAAGCGCGTTGACGGAAATCGCGCTGCCCCAGCCCGCATTGGGCGCCGGGCCTGCGCTCGTGAGCGCATTGGCATCGCGCCGCAGCGTGCGCGATTTCACCGCGCAGACGCTCACGCAGCAGCAGTTGGGCGAGTTGTTGTGGGCGGCCGATGGCGTGAATCGCGCGGCCAGCGGCGGCCGCACGGCGCCATCCCCGCATGGCGTGCAGGAGATCGATATTTATGCCGCGCTGCCTGAGGGTGTCTACCGCTACGAGCCGGGTACGCACAAGCTGAAGCTCAAGCGCGCCGTGGATGCACGTAATCTGACCGGGTATCAGGATTTTGTCGGGCGCGCACCGCTCGATCTGGTATACGTGGTCAATTACGGCCGCCTGCTGGACATGCCCGCGCAGCAACGCGACATTTTCTCTGCGGTGACGGCCGGCGCGATTGCGCAGAACGTTTCTCTTTACTGCGCCACGAGCGGTCTGGGCGCGGTGGTACGGGGCTGGCTCAACCGGCGCAATCTGGCCGAGGCCATTGGCTTGAACGAGGACGAAGTGCCGATCCTGGCGCAGACTGTCGGCGTGCCGGCCAATCCGTAGACGCAATGTCCGGCGAGCCCGGCGGCATGCCGGGCACTTGCTCAAGGGCCGTTACCTTACCAGCAGTTCGTCGATTACCGCCTGAACGCCAGGCGAGGACCGTGCGGCGTCAAATGCCGCCGTTTTCTCGGCGCTGGAGTCGACCTCACCGCGCAGCGTCACGGTGCCGTCGTGCATGCTGACCTGGATGTATTGATACTCGAGCCGCGTGTACGACTGCAGCGCCGCCTCGATTTTTCTGCCGATTTCAACGGCCGGCGATTGGCCGAGTGCCGCGTCGCGATCCGCTCCCGCGTTCTGTTTCTGCTGCATGTCCGTCTTCATTGCTGCTCTCCAAATTGCCTCGATCGTTTCGCCACACAGGATGCGTACGAGGCGGCGACGAGATTTTTTTTCAGCATACGTCGACGCGTTTTCTCGATATTGATCTGGGTCATGACCTGCCGGCGCTCGTATCGTCGGGCTTGCACCTGCCGGCGCCTCGGCCGGCCGCTACCCGGGCGGCGGGCAATCGTGGCAATTGTTGACTGTCATCCTAATGTCATATTTTGAACCTACGATCTAGCGCTCATAAGGCCGCCGCACTCGCTGGCGGCCAGGCGCCGGGAGATGGGGAACGTCACGGTGCCGAGATAGGTAAATGGCAAGTAGTTGTATGGACATCGAGTACGCGCAGCGATTCGATTTTTAATAAGCACTTAAACCGCGGAGAGACCCATGTCAGTTCGACATCGCCGTAATCACCTGAAGCACATTTTCGCTATCGCAAGTTTCGCCGTGGCCGGCGTTCTGCCGATCGCCGCCAATGCAGCGCCGCAAACCAATCTGCTGGAAACCGGCTCGACGCTGCTGTATCCGCTGTTCAATCTGTGGGTGCCTGCTTTTGCCAAGGCCAACCCGGACGTCAAGATCACCACGCAAGGTACGGGCAGCGGCACGGGTATTGCCGAGGCGATCTCCGGCGTGGCGCAGATCGGCGCTTCGGATGCCTACATGAGCGATGCGCAGATCAAGCAGAATCCCAGCATTCTCAACATTCCGCTGGCGATCTCCGCGCAAACGATCAACTACAACATCCCGAATCTGAACAAGAAGTCGCTCAAGCTCGACGGTCCGGTGCTCGCCGGCATCTATGACGGCTCGATCAAGACCTGGAACGACCCGCGCATCAAGGCGCTGAACCCGGGTGTTGCGCTGCCGGATCACGCCATTGTGCCGATTCACCGTACCGATGGCAGCGGCGATACGTTCATTTTCAGCCAATACCTGTCGTTCTCCACGCCGACGTGGAACAAGAGCGTGGGCTACGGCACGACCATCAGCTGGCCCGCGGTGCAGGGCGGCGTGGGCGCGAACGGCAACCCCGGCATGGTGCAGGCCAGCCAGCAAACGCCGTATTCGATCGCCTACATCGGCGTGAGCTTTCATAACGAGATTCAAAAGGCCGGGCTGGGCACGGCACTGCTGAAAAATCGTGCGGGCAATTTCCTGCTGCCCACGCCCAAGACCGTCAATGCGGCGGCCAGCCAGCTGACGGCCAAGACGCCGGCCGACGAGCGCATCAGCCTGGTGTTCGCGCCGGGTGCGAATTCGTATCCGATCATCAACTACGAATACGCGATCGTCAACGCCAAGCAGGCCAATCCGGAAACGGCCAAGGCCGTGCGCGATCTGCTGAACTGGGCGGTGAGCCCGACCGGCGGCAGCGCGGCATCCTTCCTGGATCAAGTGCGATTCGTGGCGTTGCCGGCGAAGATCGTCGAGCTCAGCAAAGCGCAGATCGCCAAGATCCAGTAATGCGGCAGTAGCGTTTGACGGGCTGCGCCTTATCGCTGGCCGATGAGGCGCGGCAGCCCGAATCGAAGTCGAGACGCAGTAAAAAAGTCATTACTACCATGCGATCGTTTCGTTTGAGTCTGCAGGTGGTCACCGGGATCATTCCGCTGCTGCTGCTGGCGATATTTGTGTTTTTGACGGCCTATTCGTGGCCGGCCATCCGTTTCAATGGCCTGGGATTCCTGTTTTCGAAAACGTGGAGTCTTGGCAACCTGTATGCCGACCCGATTGCCCAGGACGGCTACCAGGTCGCCGTGGGCGCGCACTATGGCATTTGGGTGTTCGTGGTCGGCACCCTGGCCAGCTCGGCGATCGCCCTGTTGCTTGCCGTGCCGATCGGCATGGGAGTTGCGTTCTTTCTCAGCGAGTATTCGCGCGGCCGGGTGCGCGCGGCGCTGTCGCAATTGGTCGAGTTGCTGGCCATGGTGCCCAGCGTGGTCTACGGCCTGTGGGGCCTCGAGGTGCTGGCGCCGCTGGTGCTCAAGCATATCGCGCCGGCGCTGGCCGGTCTGTTGCACTTCATTCCTTTCTTTTCCGGGACGGCCACCAGTGGCTACGGATTGCTCACCGCCGGCCTGGTGCTCGCGTTGATGGTCGTGCCGGTGATATCGAGCACGCTGGTGGAATCCATGCAGCGTGTCCCGCGCGAGCTGCGCGAGTCGTGCTTCGCGCTGGGTGCCACGCGTGCCGAGATGATCGGCAAGATTCTGTTGCCCGCCGTGCGCATTCCGTTGATCGGCTCGGTGATCCTGGCGCTCGGCCGCGCGCTGGGCGAGACCATGGCCGTGCTGATGGTCAGTGGCGGCGCACTGAATTATTTGCCTCACACGCTCTATAGCCCGATTACCAGCATGGCGGCCTTCATCGCATCCCAGCTCGACAGCGCGCTGCAGGATCCCAGCGGGATGGCCGTGCGTTCGCTTGCGGAAATCGCCCTGGTACTGCTCATTATTGCGGTTATCGTCAATGTCATCGCCCGCCTACTCACGTCTCAAGTCCGCCTGGCCGACCGTGCCTGAAGAGCGCCGCGCGCTGCAGCGCAAGCGCGCCATCGTCAACGGCGTCTTCGCCGTGTTCTGCGCGATGGCGTTCGCGCTGGTCGTGGTGCCGCTGGCCGATATTATCTGGACGGTTTTCGAACGCGGCTTCAACGCCTTGTCGTGGAGCCTGTTCACGCAGGTGACCAACGGCATCAGCGGCGGCCTGCTCAATGCCATCGAGGGCACCCTGGTGCTCAGCGGCGGGGCGATTCTGTTCGCTGCGCCCATCGGCGTTGCCGCCGGCATTTATCTGGCCGAATACGGCCAGGGCCCATGGGGCAAGACCGCACGATTCCTGGCCGACGTGCTGGTAGGCGTGCCTTCCATCGTACTCGGGTACTTCAGCTATGTGACGCTGGTGATCGGCCTGGGGTGGCAGTTCTCGGCGCTCGCCGGGGCGATCACGCTGGCGGTGCTGATCGTGCCGTACGTCACGCGATTTACCGAGCTGGCCATGCGCCAGAACCCCGCCAGCCTGCGCGAGGCCGCTTATGCATTGGGCTGCAAGGAGCATCAGGTCGTATTTCGCGTGCTGCTGCCGGCCGCCCGCTCGGCCGTGGTAACCGGCATTCTTCTGTCACTGGCGATTTCGGTCGGTGAGACCGCGCCGCTGATTTACA
>JAGXBI010000446.1 GCA_018971155.1 Burkholderiales bacterium | reverse complement strand
GGTGCGAACATGATCCGGACCTGCTCAAGCAGGGGCCGAGCTTCGTGCTGTATGCGCTGATGGACAGCGTGGTCGATCGCTACTTTCCGCTGCTGGAGGATCTCGGCGCCGAAGTCGACGATATCGAGGACCGCCTTTTCGTCAAGTCGGACACGCGCGCGTCGCGCGCCGTGATCGAAGACATGTATGCCATCAAGCGCCGGCTGATGATGCTGCAGCATACCTGCGCGCCGCTGCTCGACGCCGTCGGCAAGCTGTGCGGCGGCCGCGTGCCGGCGATCTGCCAGGGCATGCAGGATTACTTTCGCGACGTGCAGGATCACCTGCAACGTATCAGCAAGGTCATCGAGGGGCGTCGCGATATGCTGACCACGGCCCTGCAAGTGAATCTGGGCATGATCTCCCTGGCCGAGAGCGAGATCACCAAGCGGCTTGGCGCATTCGCCGCCTTGTTTGCCGTGCCGACCATGATTGCCGGCATCTACGGCATGAACTTCCGTGACATCCCGGAACTCCATGCGACCTACGGCTACCCGATATGCCTGTTGGCAATGCTGGGAATCGATCTGTTCCTGTGGTGGCGCTTCAAGAAGGTGGGCTGGCTGTAGGCCATGGGGCCGGCCCCATGGCCTCGCGCTAATGCGCGCCGCCGCGCCGCCAGGCCACGCTCAAGCCATAGCCGAGCGCCGACAGCAGGGTGATCCAGAAACTGCTCGGCCAGTCGGTATAGAAGGCCAGCGTGATGCCCAGCCAGGCCTCGACCAGGGCCAGCAGTGCGGCGCAGGCCACGCCGGTGCCCAGGCGGGTAGTGAAGTTCTGAGCCGCCGCGGCGGGCCCCACCATCAGCGTGAACACCAGCAGCACGCCGACGATCTGCGTGCACTCGGCCACCGCCAGGGCGACGATCGACAGGAACAGCACCGAAACCAGGCGCAGCGACACGCCCTTGGCCTCGGCCAACTCCGGCTGCAGCGAGGCGAACACCAGCGGCCGCGCAATGACCGCGAGCGCCAACAGGCTCACGATACCGAGCACCGTCAGGATGCGCAGCGTCGATGCGCTTACCCCCAGCACATTGCCAAACAGCAGGCTGGTGACCTGGGTCGCGTACGACGTAAAAAAATGCAGAAACAGCAGCCCGAAGCCGAGCGAGAGCGAGAGAATCAGTCCGATCGCGACATCTCGCCCGGCCAGGCGCTCGCCAAGCAGCCCCATGCCGATGCCGGCCGCGAGTGTAAAACCGATCAGACCCCAGATTGGCGAGATGCCGATCAGCACCGCGCCGGTGGCGCCGGTGAAACCGACATGCGAGAGCGCATGGCCGGCAAACGTCTGGCCTCGCATGACCAGGAAGAAACCGACCGTGCCGGCGACCAGCGCGACGATGCCCGCCGCGGCAAACGCGCTGATCATGAAGTCGTACTGAAAGATACTGGGCATGGCGGGTGTCAACCTGCTTCGTGATGTTGGTGGCGATGCGCATCGGCATCGCCGTATGCATCGCCGTGTTCGTGGCCACTTTCGTGCTGGTGGTCATGTTTCTCGATCTCGACGCCGCCGGACATGACGAAAATCCGGCCGTTGACCCGCATCACGTCGATCGGCGCGCCATACAGGCGGGACAGCACCGGACCGGTAATGACTTCGGCCACCGGGCCGAGCGCGGCGTCGCCGTTGCCCAGATACAGCACGCGATCGAGCGCGCCGAGCAGCGGATTGAGTTCATGAGCGCTGAACAGCACGGTGATGTTCAGTTCGCGCTGGATGCGCCGCACCAGATCGACCACGCCGGCCTGGTGGTTCGGGTCCAGGCTGATGAGCGGCTCGTCGAGCAGCAACAGCTTGGGTTCGCCGAGCAAGCACTGCGCCAGCAAGAGACGCTGGCGCTCGCCGCCCGAGAGCTCGGCCAGCGGCCGGTCGGCGAGCCGCTGTGCGCCCACGATCGCCAGCGCATGCTCGATCGCCGCACGCGCGGCCCGGTCCAGATGCGGCACGCCCCAGCGGTGGCCGTCGGCCGCGCACGCGACGAAGTCGCGCCCGCGCAGCCGGCGTCCGGCCATCGTGCTGCGCACTTGCGGCATATAGCCG
>JAGXBI010000094.1 GCA_018971155.1 Burkholderiales bacterium | reverse complement strand
TTATTCGTTTGCTTCGCACTGACAAATTGCAAGCAAGACTCTCAGTTTAACGCATCTTTCAGGGCTTTGCCAGGGCGAAATTTCGGTACCTTTGCCGCCTTGATTTTGATTGCCGCACCAGTGCGGGGGTTGCGACCCGTGCGGGCGGCACGCTTGCCGACTGCAAAAGTGCCAAATCCCACGAGCGTCACACTGCCACCTTTTTTCAGCGTCGTTTTCACTGCACCTACCAAAGCGTCGAGCGCACGACCCGCGGCTGCTTTCGAAATATCCGCTTTGTCCGCGATATGGTCGATCAGTTCGGTTTTATTCACTGTAACCCCCTCACAAGGTCAAATGGCGATTGAGTCGAAACCGCGCGTTCTCGTCCGCGGTCGTCGAATTCGGCTCAGCGTAAGCTGCGCTTCGCCATTTAACTAGCCGCAAACCCTTATGTCAAGCGGTTTCGGGCGTGTCGGCGGTATTCCGGCGACGATCCCGGCACTGTTCGATACCACCGAATTTTTTGCTGCGCGACATCGCCGGCAACGCACCAGAACAATAAAAAAGCCCGGGGTATCCCGGGCTTTGAACTGGCGCAGAAGCGCTTAGTGTTTGATGACTCCCGGCGTGCCGGGGACGTCGGAGGGCTTGGCTAGCGCGGCGTCGTCGGCAGCCTTGGGCTCTTCCTCGGGCAGCGGCGTCGGCATCCGCTCGAGTGCCAACTCCAGCACCTTGTCGATCCAACGCACCGGGATGATCTCCATGTTGTTCTTCACGTTATCGGGGATCTCGGCCAGGTCCTTCACGTTCTCTTCCGGAATCAACACCAGCTTGATACCACCGCGATGAGCCGCCAGAAGTTTTTCCTTCAGACCGCCGATCGGCAACACTTCGCCGCGCAGTGTGATCTCGCCGGTCATGGCAACGTTGGCACGCACCGGAATGCCCGACAGCACAGAAACGAGTGCGGTCGTCATCGCGATACCGGCCGACGGGCCATCCTTGGGCGTGGCGCCCTCAGGCACGTGGATGTGAATATCCTTCTTCTCGAAGAGATCGTCGGTCAAGCCAAGACGCCGAGCGCGCGAACGCACGACCGAACGGGCCGCCTCGACCGATTCCTTCATCACGTCGCCCAGTGAGCCGGTGCGCAGAATGTTGCCCTTGCCCGGCATCAGCGCCGCTTCGATGGTCAGCAGGTCACCGCCCACTTCCGTCCAGGCCAAACCGGTGACTTGCCCGATCTGATTCTCCTTGGCCGCCAGCCCGAAGTCGAACTTGCGCACGCCGAGGAAGGCATCGAGATTGTCGGCCTCGACCGTCACCATCGGTTTGTCGGTTTGCTTGAGCAACAGCATCTTGACGACCTTGCGGCAGATCTTGGATATCTCCCGCTCGAGCGAGCGTACGCCGGCCTCGCGCGTGTAGTAGCGAATGATGTCGCGAATCGCCGACTCGGTGACTTCAATCTCGCCGTCCTTGAGCCCGTTGTTCTTTTTCTGCTTCGGCAGCAGGTAACGCTGGGCAATGCTGACCTTCTCGTCTTCAGTGTAGCCCGCCAGCCGAATCACTTCCATCCGGTCGAGCAACGGCGCCGGAATGTTCAGAGAGTTCGACGTGGCGACGAACATCACGTCTGACAGGTCGAAATCGACTTCGACGTAGTGATCGGAGAACGTGTGGTTCTGCTCGGGATCCAGCACTTCCAGCAAGGCAGAGCTGGGGTCTCCGCGGAAATCCATCCCCATTTTGTCGACTTCGTCGAACAGGAACAGCGGGTTGCGCACCCCTACCTTGGACAGACTTTGCAGGATCTTGCCCGGCATCGAGCCGATGTAGGTGCGACGGTGACCGCGAATTTCAGCCTCGTCGCGCACGCCGCCGAGCGCCATGCGAACGAATTTACGATTGGTCGCTCGCGCGATCGACTGACCGAGCGAGGTCTTGCCGACCCCAGGCGGCCCAACGAGGCACAGGATCGGCGCCTTGACCTTGTCGACGCGTTGCTGGACCGCTAGGTACTCGAGAATCCTCTCCTTGACCTTCTCGAGGCCAAAGTGATCCTCATCGAGCACTTTCTCGGCATTCGACAAGTCGTTGTTCACCTTGCTCTTCTTGCGCCACGGCAAGCCGACGAGCGTGTCGATATAGTTGCGCACGACCGTCGCCTCGGCGGACATCGGCGACATCAGCTTGAGCTTCTTGAGTTCGGCGTCGGCCTTCTTGCGCGCGTCCTTGGGCATGTGGGCCGTCTTGACACGCTTTTCCAGCTCTTCGAGGTCCGCACCCTCCTCGCCCTCGCCGAGTTCTTTCTGAATCGCCTTGACCTGTTCGTTCAGATAGTATTCGCGCTGGCTCTTCTCCATCTGCCGCTTGACCCGGCCACGGATGCGCTTTTCCACCTGAAGGATGTCGATTTCGCTTTCCAGTTGTGCGAGCAGATGCTCGAGACGCTCGATCACCGGAAACATTTCCAGAATCTTCTGTTTCTGTTCGAGCTTGAGCGGCAGATGCGCGGCGATGGTGTCGGCCAGGCGGCCGGCATCGTCAATGCCCGAGAGCGAGGTCAGAATTTCGGGCGGAATTTTCTTGTTCAGTTTGACGTATTGGTCGAACTGCGCGACGATCGCGCGACGCAAGGCCTCGCTCTCGGAAGTATTGCCGTTGTCCGGTTCGAGCGGCATTACTTCGGAAGTGAACTGGGTCTCTTCCTCGTCGACGCGCAGGGTACGCGCCCGTTGAATGCCTTCGACCAGCACCTTGACGGTGCCGTCGGGTAGCTTGAGCATTTGAAGAATGTTCGCAACGCACCCGATTTCATACAGATCTTTGGCCGTCGGTTCATCCTTGGCGGCTGCCTTCTGAGCGACCAGCATGATGTGCTTGCCGCCTTCCATCGCGGTCTCGAGCGCCTTGATCGACTTCGGACGGCCGACGAACAAGGGAATCACCATGTGTGGAAACACCACCACGTCGCGCAACGGCAGCAGCGGCAGTTGAATCGCTTCAGACGGAAGAATTTGAGTGCCTGACATCTCGTTCCCCATAATTACAAAACAGTTGTGTTCCTGCTACTTGAGGCCAGCGGGCGGAATTGCAAGTCCGGCGGATTCGGCACACATTGCATTAAGGTCAAGTATGAAGCAAAAGAACCGTTCACGTTGCCATGAACGGTTCTTAAACTGAATTTACCGTTCAATTGGAGGATCCGGCGACCTTCGGCGTATCCTGATAAATCAAAAGCGGTTTGCCATCTCCGGCGACAGCGTTTTCGTCGAGAATGACCTTGCTGACACCCTTGAGCGACGGAAGTTCGTACATCACGTCAAGCAACGATTGTTCCAGGATCGAACGCAAGCCGCGCGCACCAGCCTTGCGCTTGATCGCCTTGCGGGCGATGGCATGCAGGGCTGCCGGACGAATTTCGAGGTCGACCCCTTCCATTGCGAACAGCCGCTGGTATTGCTTGACCAGGGCATTCTTGGGCTCGATAAGAATCGTCACGAGTGCATCTTCGTCGAGTTTTCCCAACGTCGCAACGACCGGCAAACGACCGATCAATTCGGGGATCAACCCGAACTTGATCAGATCTTCCGGCTCGACATCGAGCAGCATCTCGCTCACGTCACGCTCTTCGCCGCTTTTCACGGTGGCTCCGAAGCCGATGCCGGTCTTCTCGGTACGATCGATGATGATCTTTTCCAGGCCGTCGAAAGCGCCGCCGCAAATAAACAGGATATTGGTCGTATCGACCTGGATGAAATCCTGGTTCGGGTGCTTGCGCCCGCCTTGCGGCGGTACCGACGCCATCGTGCCCTCGACCAGCTTCAGCAGGGCTTGCTGAACGCCCTCGCCAGAGACATCACGCGTAATCGAAGGGTTGTCGGATTTGCGGCTGATCTTGTCGATTTCGTCGATATAGACGATCCCGCGCTGCGCCTGCTCGATCTCGTAATTGCAGTTCTGCAGCAGCTTCTGAATGATGTTTTCGACGTCTTCGCCCACGTACCCGGCTTCGGTCAGGGTGGTGGCATCGGCAATCACGAACGGCACGTTGAGCAGGCGCGCCAGCGTTTGCGCGAGCAACGTCTTGCCGGACCCGGTGGGCCCGATCAGCAGGATATTGCTCTTCGAGAGCTCGACTTCGTCTCGCTTGTCGCCCAGATGCTTCAATCGCTTGTAGTGGTTATACACGGCCACCGCAAGGATCTTCTTGGCACGCTCCTGGCCGATCACGTACTGATCCAGGATATCCCGGATCTCCTGGGGCGCAGGCAAGTCGGATTTACCGCCGGATTGTTCATCATCGGCAGCGGATGCCTCATCGCGGATGATTTCGTTGCACAGGTCGATACACTCGTCGCAGATGAACACCGACGGGCCCGCGATCAGCTTTTTGACCTCATGCTGACTCTTGCCGCAAAACGAGCAATAGAGCAGCTTTTCGCCGTTGGAAGTACTTTTTTTATCCACCATATCTGTCAGCCTGAAGCGTTAGCCGACCTGTTACGCCCTGATCGGATGCGCACCAAGTGGGCATAAGTGTTTCCATTGTAGCGCCATGACGCGCCGACGTGTGGTTGAAGCACGACAGCGGGGGAAATCCCTGAGACGGTCGAGGGGCTGAAAATCAAAACGGGGGCTCCTGCCCCCGTATGTGCCGATCGATCAGGACCGATTCGCAACCACCTTGTCGATCAGGCCGTATGCGGCCGCGTCATCGGCCGACAGGAAATTATCGCGGTCAGTGTCGCGAGCCA
Organism: Burkholderiales bacterium; assembly: GCA_018971155.1. Lineage (GTDB taxonomy): Bacteria > Pseudomonadota > Gammaproteobacteria > Burkholderiales > Burkholderiaceae > Pandoraea. The sequence goes on along the minus strand of JAGXBI010000094.1, from coordinate 6,050 downwards.
CCTTCTCGACCGGCTGGCCGGTGTTCTGCGCCAGCAGCTGGTTGAGCCGCTCCTTGAGATAGAGAATCTCGCGAGCATGAATCTCAATATCCGAGGCTTGCCCGCGGGCGCCGCCCAGCGGCTGATGAATCATGATGCGTGCATTGGGAAGCGAAAAGCGCTTGCCTTTGGCGCCGGCGGCCAGCAAAAACGCCCCCATGCTGGCAGCAAACCCCATGCACAAGGTCGACACGTCCGGCTTTACGAACTGCATGGTGTCGTAGATCGCCATCCCGGCCGAGACCGACCCACCCGGCGAATTGATATACAGCGAAATATCCTTGTCGGGATTTTCGCTTTCCAGAAACAGCAATTGCGCCACAACCAGATTGGCGGTGTCGTCGTTGACCTCACCGACCATGAAGATGACCCGCTCCCGCAACAGCCGGGAATAGATATCGTAGGCGCGCTCGCCGCGGCCGCTTTGCTCGACGACCATCGGCACCAGCCCGAGGGAGCGTGTCTGCAAGGCCGAGGCGTGGGCATCGGAGAGTTGGTCGAGCAATTCGGAGCGTGTAATCATGTCAATGCGGCCCTGAAATAATGGAAATAGTCGACACCGGGAGAGGGACGATCGCGATCGCTCAGACAATCGCGCCGGGTCGTGGGACACCGGCGCGACCATGGGAAATTACGCTTGCTGAGGGCCGCCAGCCAGTTCTTCGAAGCTGACAGCCTTTTCGCTTACCTTGGCTTTGCCGAGAACGAACTCGACAACGTTGTTTTCCACCACGTAGCCTTCCATCTCCGCCATGCGCTGCTGATCGCCATAGTACCAGCGGACGACTTCCTTCGGGTCTTCGTAGCTCTTCGCGAATTCCTCGACTTCCGCCCGGATTTGCTCCGGCTTGGCTTGCAGGTCGTTGGCCTTGACCAACTCGGCCAGAATCAAGCCCAGTTTGACACGGCGTTCGGCTTGCTCGGCGAACATCTCGACCGGAATCGGAGCATTGCGTGCATTGGGCACGCCGCGCGACTCCAGATCCTGGCGCGCCATTTCAACCAGACGCTGCTGCTCCTGCTCGACCAGTGCCTTCGGCGTATCCAGTTCCGACACCTTCAGCAGCGCGTCCATGACCTGGTCCTTGAGCAACGCGTGCGTGCGGCGCTTGACTTCACGCTGCAGATTTTCGGTGATATCGGCGCGCATTTTGGCCAGATCGCCATCGGCCACGCCCAGCGATTTCGCGAATTCGGCATCGACTTCAGGCAGATGCGGCCACTCGATTTTCTTGACCGTGATCGTGAACTGCGCGGTCTTTCCGGCCACGTCCTTGCCGTGGTAATCATCGGGGAACTTCAGGTCGAACTCGCGGCTCTCGCCCACTTTCAGGCCCAGCGCAGCCGTCTCGAACTCGGGCAGCATGCGGCCCTCGCCCAGCACAAACGCGAAATCTTCGGCGCTGCCGCCGGCAAAGGCCTCGCCGTCGAGCTTGCCGACGAAATCGACCGTGGCGCGGTCGCCGTTTTGCACGGCCGCCTCGCCACCGTCGCCATGTTCGCCACTCTCGCCCCGCACGTGATAATGCACGCGCTGCTTGCGCAGAATGTCGATGGTGCGGTCGATTTCCTCGTCACCGATGGCCGTCGTGGTGCGGGTGATTTCCGCGTTGGCCAGATCGCCGATCCTGACTTCCGGATACACCTCGAAGGTTGCATCGAACGCATAGGTGTCGTCGCTCACGCCTTCGCCGGATTTCGTCTCGAAACGCGGCTGACCGGCCACGCGCAACGACTGTGCCTGGCTGATATCGAAGAACATACGACCGATTTTGTCGCTGACCACCTCGGCTTCGACCTGACCGCCGTGTTGTTGCATGACCATTTTCAACGGGACCTTGCCTGGGCGGAAACCCGGCATGCGTACATTTTTTGCCAGACGGCGAATACGCACATCCACTTCCTGCGCCACTTCTTCCTTGGGGAAAGCGATGGTGACGCGACGTTCCAGTTTGCCAAGGTTTTCAACAACAATAGTCATGGGATTCTTTGTCCATCCAGAGGAGCCGCACTGGCCATGCGGGGAGGGATCCCGCCGGCAGGCCCTGCGAAAATTAATCAATTTTGAGCCAGCACGAACCAACCGGTGGTTCGCTCCCTTCGCTCAAATATCTATTAGAGCCAAAAATCTTTTTTTATGCAAAGCGCCGTATTTTATCAAAAGATTTCCCTGCCCATCAGCGATTTCTCCAGAAAAGCGGTAGATCCCGTCTGTTTTCGCTAACTGGCGCCCCCTTCTGCTTGTCCGCGCGCTGATTATCAGGGATGCGCGCCGGGGGGCGCCGCTCATCGCGCCGCCATTACCTGTCGGGCGCTTGCGGATCGGGCAGAGGAGGCAACACCTGCGCCGAGTGCTCGCCGAACGCCGGCGGCGGGCTGCGATACGAAGCGGGCGTGCGCCCAAGCTTGATCGGTGAAGCAATGCCCCGATAGGCGCCGAGCTCGACCACCATTTGCCGATGCTGCGTATGCGGCTGCGCCAACGCGCCCGGTACGTCGAGCACCGGTCCGCACGGCACGCCGGCACGAATCAGCCGGTCGGCCAGTGCCACGCCGTCGTGGGTGGCAAGCAACTGCTCCAGGCGAGCTCTCAGTTCGCCGCGATTGGCCGAGCGCAGGCCATTGTTCGCGAACCGCTCGTCACTGCCCAACGCCGGATCGCCCAGCACCTCGCATAATTTGCGGAATTGCGAATCGTTACCCACGGCCAGGAAGATGGGCGATGTGCCGGTGTGGAATGTATCGTAAGGCGCGATGTTCGGATGCGCGTTGCCGGAACGGCCGGGCGTCTTGCCAGAGGCAAAGTAATTGGTGGTGTGCGGATGCAGGACCGACAAGGCGCAGTCGAACAGCGCCGATTCGACGAACTGGCCCCGCTGGCTCAGGTTGCGTTCGCTCAGCGCCAGCAGGATGCCGAGCGCCGCATTCAATCCGGTGACCATGTCGACGACCGGCACGCCCAGCCGCAGGGGCTCACCATCGGGCAACCCATTGACACTCATCAGGCCGGTCATGGCTTGAATCGCCGCATCGTATCCGGGCAATCCGCCAAGCGGACCATCCGCACCGAAGCCGGACACCCGGCAATAGATCAGACGCGGAAACCGGGCCTGCAGCGTCTGTTCATAACCAATGCCCCAACGCTCCATCGTGCCGACCTTGAAATTCTCGACCAGCACGTCGGCGTCCTCGAGCATCAGCAAAAGACGAGCCCGATCGTCCTCGCGCGACAAATCGAGCACCGCCCCCCGTTTGTTGCGATTGACGCCCTCGAAGTAGGCCGCGGAGTCTCCCATGAATGGGGGTCCCCACTGGCGGGTTTCGTCACCCTGGGGTGGCTCGATCTTGATCACATCGGCGCCGTGATCCGCCAGGATCTGCGTGCTGTAGGGGCCGCCCAGCACGCGTGAAAGGTCGATAACTTTGATCCCTGCCAAGGCGCCGGGTTTGCCTGCTGCGGTCATGCCTGTCTCCATATTGTCGATTTCGATGCAAAAAGTAAGAAAGCCGGCCTGCGTACTCAAGGCGGCGCGTCGAGCGTCAATTTGCTGTCATTGAGCAGGGTCTCCACCACCTGCTGCAAGGACTCCCGGTAACGCTCGCGATGGCTCAGGATACGTTGAATCGGCCCCACGACGGATATGCCGTAGGCTTCGCCGGCGAGTTCGACTGGCATGGCAATGGCGGCCAGATCGGCAGCACTCTCCCCCACGTTGGCGTACCAGCCTCGCCTTTTCGACGCCTCGACGTCGGCGATCAGGCTCTCGAGATCGCACAAAGTGCTTTCGGTGTAACGCCGGAAATCGAGCTTCGCCGCCAAAGCCGCGCGCTGTTGAACGCTCAACTGCCCGAACAGCGATTTTCCTATCGAGTTGGCATGCACGCTGCGATGCTCGCCGGGCTTGGCGTTATATCGGATCGCCCGGGTCGATTCGACCACATCGAGGTAGACCACCGACGTTTCCTGCAGCTTGCCGAAGACAACAGTTTCGTCCGTCAGATCCCGCAATTGCGTCAAATATTCCCGGACGACCTCCAGCAACGGGTCGCCCAGATCGATCTGGAGCGCGGCATTCAACAGTCGCTTGGTCGGATAGTAGCCGCCGCGCTTCTTCACTTCGTACAGGTAGCCGCGGTTGATCTGCGTACGCACGAGCGCCAGGCAACTGGAAACCGGCGCATCGAGCAAGCGCGCCAATTCCGTCAGCGGCAAAGGTCGCCGGCATTCGGCAAAGACCTCGACGAGGTCGAGTGTTCGCGATACGAGTTTTACGTCCATGAAGTTAGTTTTATGGATGAGAATCACAAAGTCAAGCGGCCCCACCGATTTTGCAGAACGGCGAAAATGTGCCGGGTTCTTGTGCCATGTTGCAAATAAAATTTCCCTTCCATAAAATATTTTTCATGATTGAGAATTTTAAAGTCTCGCGCACTGCGATCGTCGATGCCACCTATTAGGAGCGTACCTCCATGGATTTTGAGTTTTCCGAGCAGCAATTGGCCATTCAGGACGCCGTCGAGCGCATTTGCGCCCGTTTCGACGATGACTACTGGCTGCGCAAAGATCGCGACGGCGGATTCCCGCACGATTTTCATCAGGCCTTCGCCGAAGCCGGCTGGTTGGGCATTGCGATGGATCCAGCCTATGGCGGCGCGGGGCTCGGTATGACCGAGGCGGCGCTGATGATGCGCACCGTCAGCGCGTCCGGCGCCGGACTCTCGGGCGCCTCGGCGCTGCACATGAACATCTTCGGCCTCAATCCGGTTCAGGTATTCGGTACCCACGAACAAAAGCAGCGTTTTTTGCCGCCGCTGATTGCCGGCCAGGACAAGGCCTGCTTCGCGGTGACCGAGCCCGACGCCGGACTCGACACCACTCATCTCAAAACGCAGGCCGTGCGACGGGGCGATCACTATTTGCTCAGCGGCCGCAAGATCTGGATTTCGACCGCGCAGGTCGCCAACAAAATGTTGATCCTGGCGCGCACTACCCCGCTCGATCAAGTGGAAAAAGCAACCGACGGCCTGAGCCTGTTCTATACGGATCTCGACAAAAGCAAAGTCGAGGTGCGCGAAATCGAGAAAATGGGGCGCAAGGCGGTCGACTCGAACATGCTGTTCCTGGACGAATTGCCGGTACCGCTGGAGGACCGCATCGGCGATGAAGGCAGTGGTTTCAGATACATACTGCACGGCTTGAACCCGGAGCGCATCCTGATCGCCGCGGAAGCCGTCGGCCTCGGCCAGGCAGCGTTGGCGCGCGCCGTGCGCTACGCAGGCGAGCGCCACGTGTTCGGCCGCCCCATCGGCCAGAACCAGGGCATCCAGCATCCGTTGGCGCAGGCCTGGATGCAACTGGAGGCCGCCAATCTGATGGTATTCAAAGCGGCGTCGCTATACGACGCCGGCAAACCCTGCGGCGCAGAGGCCAACGCCGGTAAGTATCTCGCTGGCGAAGCCGCGTTCCAGGCCTGCCAAACGGCCATCGCGACCCACGGTGGAATGGGGTTCGCCAAGGAATATCACGTCGAACGCTACCTGCGCGAGTCGTGGATTCCCAGGCTGGCGCCAGTCAGTCCGCAATTGATTATGTGCTTCATTGCCGAGAAGGTACTGGGCCTGCCGAAATCTTACTGACGGTCGCTCAGGCGCCGAGAAAATCGGCGATGGCGGTGCCCAGCTCCGGCTTGGTGACGGCAGCCATGTGATTGCCGGGGACTTCCTGGTACCGGCCGTGAGGCAGAATCGCAGCCAGGGCTTCGCCCGAACCGTTGTCGTCGTCCTCGGCGCCGGTCAGCACCAGCGTCGGCGTGTCGATCGCGGCCAGCATTTCGCGCGGCGTATCGACGAAGGTGTCGAGGATATGCAGCAACGCCTCGGGATCGCCGCCGACGGTCTTCAGAAACGCCTCTGCCATCCACTCGGCGGAGCCGCGCGCAAACGTGCCGAGGTGAGTCAGAATGTGGCGAAAGTGCGTGCCGCGTCCGGCCGTGTCCAGAATGCCTTCGAGC
>JAGXBI010000093.1 GCA_018971155.1 Burkholderiales bacterium | reverse complement strand
AGGGAAGCCGGAACCCCAGAAATTTCTGCCAGCGCGATAGTCAGGCGGTCGCGTCACCCGCTGTGTGATCGTCGAGGTGGTCAGTCACGCTCCAGCACGTCGATGATCGGGCACGGCCTTGTGCTGCCACCGGCATCGCATTGCTGGATCAGATCGCCCAGCGCTTGGTACATGGCCGTCAGGTCGGCCATCTTCCGCTCGATCAGTCCCTGCTTTCGGGCGGCCAGCGCCCGCGTGTCCGAGCAGCCACGCGCCGAGTCCAGCGTCAGCAGCATGCCGACTTCCTCCAGCGTGAAGCCCAGCGCCTGCGCCCGCTTGATGAAGCGCACCCGCTTGGCCTCCCCTGCCGGGTAGCGCCGATGGCCGCCCAGCGGCTTAGCCGGTTCATTCAGCAGCCCGCGCCGCTGGTAATAGCGAATCGTCTCGATGTTCACTCCAGCAGCGTCCGCCAGCTTGCCGATGGTCAGGTCTGTGCCCATGCAAATTTCTCTTGATTCCGTACTTAGGTACGGAATGTAGAGTGACATTTGGACGCACAAGTTCAAGGAATCGGCATGGCATTACCCACCGGCAAAAGTTCATTAGTCGCAGGCATCCTCGCCGGTATCGGCGCATCGGTGTGCTGCATCGGGCCGCTCGTGCTGCTGGCCCTCGGCATCGGCGGCACCTGGGTCGGCAGCCTGACGGCAATGGAGCCGTACCGGCCGTTCTTCATCGGCTTGACGCTACTGTTTCTTGGCCTGGCCTTTCGCAAGCTTTACCTGGTGCCGCAGGTCTGCACCCCAGGTACGCCCTGCGCAGATCCGCGCACGCGCCGCCGGCAACGGCTCACCTTCTGGATCGTCGCCATCCTGTTGCTCGCCCTGCTGGCCGTGCCATGGCTGGCCCCGTTGTTCTACTGAAAGGAGCTCGCCATGCGTAAATTGCTCATTGCTCTACTGGCCGCATTGCCGTTGGCGGTGCTGGCCGCCACACCCAAAACGGTCACACTGGCTGTACAGAACATGACCTGTCCGCTGTGCCCGATCACGGTCAAGAAATCGCTGGAGAAGATAGCTGGCGTTAGCGCAGTACAGGTCGATTTCGACAAAAAAACGGCCACCGTCACCTATGACCCGGACAAGGCTCAGCCGGAGGCGCTGACCAAGGCCACGACCAACGCGGGCTACCCGTCCGCCGTGCAGAAGTGACGCCGGGATGACTATCATTCTCGAATCTGTGCTGACCTGCCCGCACTGCGGGCACGCTTGGCAGAAGACCATGTCAACGGATGCCTGCCAGTTCTACGACGAGTGCCCGGCGTGCCACGCGCTGCTGCGCCCCGAGCCCGGCGACTGCTGCGTGTTCTGTTCGTTCGGCTCGGTGCCGTGTCCGCCTATCCAGCAGCAGCGTGGATGCTGCGGATAAGCTTGAAGCGGCTCAAACGTCGTCCTTCCTGCTCAGGGGCCGCAGCTCGCTACGGGCGACCGCCTCCGGCACCGAAAACGAGTAGCGCCCAAGCATGTTGATGTGCTCATGGCCGAACGGCGATAGCCGAGCCTCGTCCTCGGGCATCACCGGGTAGCCCTCGCTGCGCAACCGCGCGAGCACCCCGTCCATGTAAAGCGTGTTCCACAGCACGATCATATTGACGACCAGGCCGAGCGCGCTCAACTGGTCGTCCTGCCCTTCGCGGTAGCGCTGGAACAACTCGCCGCGCTTGCCGTGGAAGACTTCGCGCGCCGGGCTATGGCGGCCTTCGCCGAGATTCAGTTGCAGCAGCGTCGCGCGGCGGCGGGACTCATCATCGATGAAGTTCAGCGTGTGGATGGTCTTGTCGATGCGGCCGATCTCGGCGATGGCCTGCGCCAAGCTGGTCGGCCGTTCATCGATCTGCAAGGTGCGCATGATGCCCATCGCCGGCACCAGGCCGAGCTTGAGCGAGCGCACGTCGGCGATGAAGCGTTCCAGCACCGTGACGCCGGGCAGCAGCACCTTGTGGCCGACCAGCCAGTCGTTGGCGTAATAGAACAGCGCGCTCGGCCGGTCGGTGCCTGTCGTGTGCCGCCAGCGTTGCTCGCTCTCGCGGTAGGCCAGCACGCAGTCGGGGCCGGCGATGCCGAGCTAGGACGACAGCGTATGCAGTACCGCACCGGGCACGGCGGCCGGGTCTTCCACGAAGGTGCCGAGAAAGCGGGCCGTCGTCAGTTGCAGCGCATAGCCCAGTCGGTGGCTGTCGCGCCGCTTGGTGGCGATCCACTCGCGGCCATCGTCGTCCAGGTGGAAGAAGCGCGCCAGGTCTTCGCCGGAAAGCGTGTCTAGGTAGCAGCCGTAGCGTTCCCGTTGCGTGGTGGAGAGGAAGCTGACCGGCATGGCTCAAAGCGCCTCGGCGCAGAAGGTGGCCGGCGTGACGATGCGCGTGTGCCCAATGCTGCCGCGGCGCAGCAACCCGGCGCGGCGGTCGCCGGTCACCAGGTAGTCGGCGTCGCCGCCCAAGGCCATCGCCAGCAGGAACGCATCGTTCGGATCATTCGCCTCGATGCCATCCGGCAGCGGCGGCAGTTGCGCCAAAACGATGGCGCGCTGCATGTTGTTGACCATCGTGCCGACACGGTGCGCGGGCAAGATGGTCTTGAGCTTGGGGTAGCGGCTCACCCGTCGCAACTCATCGAGCTGTGCCGCTGATGTCATCAGCTCGAAACGCGCCGCGCGCCAGGCGCGATAGATCGCATCGGGTGGCCCATGGGGCGAAATCAGCGCGCCGAGCAGCACGTTGGTGTCGAGGATGACGCGCATCAGTGCTCACGCGCCCATTGCACAGCCTCGTCGATGAGGTCGGTCAGTTCGGTTTCGCTCATGCTGGCGGCAGCCGTCTTGGCCTGATCGACGGCGCGCTCCAGCAGGTAGGCGCGCACGGCTTCCTCGATGAAGCGCGACAGGTCGCCCTTGCGGCCGCCGCCCTGCGCGGCGATGAACATGCGCACGGACTGATCTACGTCCGGCGACACGGCGATGTTCCAGCGAACGGTGTTCATCGTGCCCTCCAATACGGTGTTTTGGTGCATAGGTGTTTATACACCTTATCGCTATCGCTGGCAACGGTTCGATAAAACCTTCGTTTTACAAGATTCTGAACCGCGCGACCTGATGCGCAGGCAGTTGCGAGCCGACGACTTGCTGGTGATCTGGAAGCTGGATCGCATGGGGCGTGTGAACTTTCGGCGTAAAGGAGCCAAACCGTTCTCGGCATAAAGACGCCAGAAGATTTTCGGCGTATAGGCGCCGCAAGAATTTCGCCGTTAAGGCGCCACTGGCACCTGATCGGGCGCTCGAACTTCGACGAACCGCTACCCTCCCAAAGCATTTTTACTCGGGAGGGTGGTTTGAAGAGGAAGTTCGAGATGTATCAATATCGACAGGTCCTGGTGCGCATGCGCCAGGGCGACGCGGATCGGGATATCGCTCGGTCCAAGATTGTGGGCCGCAAGAAGCTGGCGGCCGAGCCGTGGCGCGAGCAGATCACCCAATGGCACGCGGCCGGCGTGCTCGGCACGACGATCCACCGCACGCTGCGGCGCAATCGCGGCTACGAGGGCAGCTACTCTTCCGCGTACCGGCTACTGCAGCAGTTGAAGGCGGATGTCACGCAGGATGTGCCGATGCGTCTGGCAATCAAGCCTGCCGAGGCCGCGCAGATCGATTTCGGCGCCGGACCGACGATCGCCAATACGCACACCGGCGAAATCCGCAAGACCTGGTTCTTCGTCATGACGTTGTGCTGGTCACGACATCGGTATGTCGAATTCGTGCGCGACCAAAGCGTGGCCACCTGGCTACTATGCCATCGGCACGCCTTCGAGTGGTTCAACGGGGTTGTCGGGCGCATCATTATCGATAACCCCAAGTGCGCGATCGTCCGTGCCTGCCTGTACGAGCCGGAAGTCCAGCGCGCCTATGCGCAGTGCGCCGAGGGGTATGCGTTCAAGATCGACCCGTGCCCGCCCAGGGACCCGGCTAAAAAGGGTGTCGTTGAATCGGGCGTCAAATACGTCAAGACCAGCCTCCTGCCGCTGCGCGAATTCCGTGACCTGGATGACGCGAACCGACAGGCCCAAGCCTGGGTGATGCGCGAGGCCGGCAACCGGACCCACGGCACCACGCGTGAGCGGCCACTCAATCGCTTCGCCGACGTTGAGCAGGCTTTGCTGCAGTCGCTGCCCGATTTGCCGCCCGAGCTGGCGACCTGGGCTCGCGTCAAGGTCCATCGATGCCGAGCGCTTAAGTCGGTTGGCTGTTCCATTGCTCCTCGAACCCCAAAACCTGATCCCCGATCGCGTCACACCATGAACCTCGCCGTCACGCCCTCCGAACCTGTTCTGCCTATCGCACTCTCGGTCGCGCTCGACGGTAGCCTCGGCACCAATCGCGCGAACGGCCTGCACCGGCAGATCGCCGCCGACACCGAAGCCGTGGGCCTGTGGCTCGCGGAATACACCGCATCGCCGCACACACCTTACGCAGCTATCGCAAGGAGGCCGTGCGTCTGTTGCTGTGGGCCGCGCAGACGCTGGGCAAACCTCTCTCGAGCCTCACGCGCTTGTGGCGCGAAGACTTCCTGCTGTACGAGCGCTTCCTTGGCCAGCCCGATCCCGACTAGGCCGATCCAGCACCGCCGCGCTGCGGACGCACGTGGCGGCTGTTCAACGCGCCGCTATCGGAGCGTAGTCAGCATCAGGCGCTGGGCATCCTGTCGGGCCTCATGACGTACCTGATGAGCGCCGGTTATCTGGCCGGCAATCCGCTCGCGTTACGCAGCGGTCATAATGCTTCGAGTAGGCGGTCCCGCCGCGTCGAGCGCTATATCGATCACGCGCTGTGGGATCACGTGCTCGCGAGCGTCGAGCAGTGGCCGCGGTTGGCGGAACGCAACGAGCAGCACTACGAGCGCAGCCGCTGGCTGATCCGCCTGCTGCATCACACCGCGCTGCGTGTCTCGGAAGCCGCCAACGCAAAGGCGGCCGACTTTCATCAGCGCCGCGGCAAATGGTGGCTGCACGTCATCGGCAGGGGCGGTGCCGAGGGCGAGGTGCACGTCAGGGACGCGCTGATCACCGACTTTGCGCGCTATCGAGCCTTTCACGGCCTGCCGCCCGTGCCGTCGGCCAACGAGACCGGGCCAGCAGTGATGAGCATCGCGGGCGACGACGCGCGGTATCTGACGCCGGCGGGGATCTATCTGACCGTCAAGGAAGTGTTCCGGCGCATGGCGGATGCGCTCGCGCCCCGTGATCCGGGCGGCGCAGTGGCGTTGCGTCGCGCGTCGACCCACTGGCTGCGGCACAGCGCAGCCTCGCATCAGGCCGATGCCAGCCAAGCTCAACCTACTTCACGGGGTTCCGCATGAAGCATTCGGACTTTCATATCGGTCTTGAATTCATGGGCATTGCCGGCTTCTGGTGGCGGTGCACCGATGTCGGCACGCGTACAATTGTTGCCGTCTAACTCGATCGCGACGATCCCAACTGGTATCGCGGGCCGCCCTATATCGCGAAAGAGGTGGTGTTCGACGAGCACCAAATCGCTGCCTCTCATCTGACGGAGAAAGAGGCGATCAAGGCTGCCCTCCACGAACAAGAGACATCCGGGCACCCGGGCTTTCCGCATGAGGTCGTGACGCACATGATGGATGTGCGCTGGACAAATCCCGAAGCGCGCTACCCGCACAAGGGCGCTCTGCATTTCGATCGGCGCCGGCCCGACGGCGAAGTCCTCCATCCGTACGCGGGCAAGACGGTAAAACGCGGACCGTGCTTCTGTACCTGCCATTCCAGCAGGCCTACGCTGAGATGTCAGAGCAGGAGTTCATCGCGCTGCCAATAGCGACCGCCGCCGATGTGCGTGCCAGCGCTGATAGTCAATCCGCCGCGTGATGAATCGCACCAGCCCGGCCGTCTTTCTTGGATCGATGTCTCTGGCAGCCAGTCTTGGTAGGGCTTACAGGAGGATTGTCAATTTTCGGGGGATAGATCAAAAATAGCCATGACGGGCGCTCCCAGCGCCACGCGATCAAGTCAGGCACCCTCTCAGAGCCGCGCCAGCACGCCCGCTACGATCCGGTCACAGCGCTTGCCGGCGAACGAGAACACGTCGCGCTCGGCTAGGTCGATGTCTTGCGCGAGCGATTCACGCAAGAGGCCGCGAGCACGGAAATGGCGCGAACGCACGGTTGCCTCGGGAATGCCGAGACACTGCGCCGTCTCCTCCACACTGAGCTCTTCCACGCAGCGCAGCACGAAGACCAGGCGAAACGCTTCCGGCAAGGCGTCGAGCCTGCGTTCGATGAGCGCGCGGAGCTCGGCGCGCATCACCGCTTCCTCGGGCGAGGTCGAGCCGCATGTATCCATGACGTCCTGCTCCACTTCGCTGCGCCCTGAAGTGCTGAACATCGGGGCGATGTTGTCGCGCCGCACTTGGCGACGTTGTCGCGCGAAGCACTCGTTGAGTACGAGGCGCGAGAGCCACGTCGCCAGCGCCGCCTCGCCACGGTATCCGCCGATTGCGCGGAACGCGGCGAAGTAGGACTCCTGCACAGCATCCTCGGCCTCGGCATCATCGCGCAACGTCGCTCGTGCGAGCCGATAAAGGCGCCGGTTGTAGCGGCGCATCATTCGCGTGAACGCTGCGCGATCGCCGGCCGCGACGAGTCGGGCGAGCGCGCCGTCGTCCTCCTGCGTGGGGTCGCCGCCGTGTACGGCAGCATTATCGGGAAGTGGAGCGGCCACGGCTTTTCTCCACGATGAGCGTTGCCTTCATGGTCGGATGCAGCGAGCACCCGTAAGCGTAGCGACCGGGCACACGCGCGACGTAGGTCCAGGACTGGCCGGGCGCGATCGCATGCGAATCGAACGCGCCGGCCGACGTGGCCGTATGGGCCACCAGATCCCGGTTGATCCACACCACCTCGTCGCCACGCTCGACCGTCGCGCTTGCAGGAGTGAACTGCATGTTCTCGATCACGATAATGCGCCTTGCGGCCTGTACCGGCAAAGCATACAGAGCAATGGCGGTGATCCCGATCGCAGCGAACATCGGCATCGCTCGTTGCCGGGCACGGACAGGGCGCTTATTCACCGCTTTTGCCCAGTTCGCGCTGAATGAGCCGCGCATGCGCGAGATGGGCCACGAACGTGGGCCGAGCTTGGCGCAGCAGCGCTTTCAGCGCGGAGCTCTGCGCATCCGGGATCAAAGTCTTGTCGATGGCATCGAGCACCGCCTCGTGATACGCGACCTCATGATCGATATAGGCTGTGTCGAAGTCCTCGCCCTTGAGGGTTCTCAGCTTGGCGAGGTTGTCGTCGCCGCCCTGCTTCAGAGAGCGGCTCGTCGCGTTGTCCTCTGGAGTGAGATTAAGCTTGTGTGCAAGCGCGACGGCGGCCTTGTTGACGTTGGTATGGTCCTCGACCATCAATCGGGCGAATTCCTTGACGTCTTTTGCATGGGCACGTCCGATTGCCAGTTTGCCCGCATCGATGTCGACCTGATTGGCGGTCACGACAATGGCGGCGATCTGAGCATCGGTGGGGGCGGCTTGTTGCTGTGCACGAGCGCCGACGGACAGGGCGGCGAGCAATGCCAACATAGCAGTTTTGGATACTGTCATCATGAGTTTTCTCCGGAGCGTTTTCGGCAAACCCCGGACCGCCTTGCGAGCCGGTTGGCCGTTCCTGTGTCGATAGATGTCATGTCCGGGCGGCACGTTCCCGATATGGGTTTGATTTCTGCACGATCGTGCAAACCGTCTTCACTGGGGCTCCCTCAGGATTCGGACTTTTTTGTAACGCAAGATGCCGCGCTTCGTGGCTGCGCCAATCGAATTCCCAACACCTCTCGCCCTGTCTGCTGCCCGGTAGTCTCGCAGCATGGCCACAATGGTTCAAAAACCCAATATCGCCCGCCCCTGGCGGCCGAGGCGGCGAAGGCGTACTAACGGATTCGTCGGGGACTTCGAGGGTGCGGCGTCAAGCGCTGCGCCGCCGTGGTCATCAGCGCGAGCGCGCCTTGCCACTCCACCGAACGCTGCTAGCGTTCAGTTCAAAGCGCCCCGTCTACTCATACGCGCCTGAAAAAAAATTTGTAAATTTAACTACATTAATGTAGTTTACTCTATATGAAAACCTTAATCACCTGGGCTGTCCTCGTCCTGACATTTCCCACCGAGAACGCCACCGCGCGCATGCGGGCCTGGCGGGCATTGAAAGCGAAGGGATGCGCTGTCCTGCGCGACGGAATCTACCTGTTGCCGCATACCGTCGAGCGCGAGGACATGCTGCGCGAACTTGCTCGCAGCATCGACGAAGCCGGCGGCACCGCGCATCTGCTGCGGGCGCAAAGTCTGGACACGTCGCAGGAAGCGGACTTTCGCGCACTATTCGATCGGAACGATGATTACGCGGCCTTTGTCGCGTCACTGGGCGCCGCGCGGAAAACGCTGGGAGGCCTGCAACCGGCTGAAGTCACCCGGTTGCTGCGGCGCCTGCGCAAGGACTATGACGCGATCCGGACGATCGACTACTTTAGGGGCGCTGCGTCGACCGACGCCGAGGTTGCCTGGGAAGATTTTCTGGCGCTTGCAGATACGGTCCTGTCGCCTGGTGAGCCCCAGGCAGCCGAGCTGGTTATCCGGCCGCTACGGCGCGACGACTATCGGGCCCGGACGTGGGCGACCCGGCAACGGCTATGGGTCGATCGAGTGGCCAGCGCCTGGCTGATCCGTCGTTTTATCGATCTGCAAGCGCGCTTCATCTGGCTGGCCTCACCGGACGCCTGCCCGCCGGATGCGATCGGTTTCGACTTTGACGGCGCCGCCTTTACGCACGTCGGCGAGCGCGTGACCTTCGAGGTGCTGCTCGCGAGCTTCGGTCTCGACGAAGACGCAGCGCTGCTGCGGCTCGGCGAAATGGTGCGTGCGCTCGATGTCGGCGGCGCACCGGTCCCCGAGGCGATCGGCTTCGAAGCAGTGCTGGCTGGCGCACGGCAGCGTGCGTCGGACGACGACCAACTGCTCGGCGAAATGAGTCGCGTGCTTGATTCGATCTACGCGTACTTTGTATCCAGCGCAAAAACCCCGAGCTCAAGGAATCGCTCATGAACACTACCACGGCGACGGCGCCGGGCTACTCGCTTGGCCAGTTGATTATTTACATGCTGCGTCTTGGCACCTTCGGTTTTGGCGGTCCGGTGGCCCTGATCGGCTACATGCATCGCGACCTCGTCGAGCTCCGTGGCTGGATCAGCGAAGAAGACTACAAAGAGGGATTAGCGCTAGCGCAGATGATGCCCGGGCCTCTGGCCGCGCAGCTCGGAATTTATCTGGGCTATGTGCATTACCGCGTGCTCGGTGCGACGCTCGTCGGCGCCGCCTTTGTCGTGCCCTCCTTCCTGATGGTGGTTGCGCTAGGTTGGGCCTACACCCATTTCGGCGGCCTCCCGTGGATGCAGGCGGTCTTCTATGGTTTGGGTGCCGCGGTAGTCGGGATCATCGCGATGAGCGCGCACAAACTGACCCGCAAGACGATCGGCACAGACAAGTTGCTGTGGGCAATTTATCTGACGCTCGCGGCCGTGACCGTTCTCACCGAGTCCGAGATTGCTTGGTTGTTTATCGCGGGCGGCCTGCTCGCCTGGTTCTGGCGGGCTCCGCCGAAATGGCTTCACAAAGGCGGACTCAATGCGCTAGCGATCGCCCATCTGCCCGCGACGACAGGGCTCTTAAGCGGCTTCGATTTTTCGTTGCTCGGCCAGATCGGCCTATTCTTTGCCAAGGCCGGCGCTTTCGTGTTCGGCTCGGGACTTGCGATCGTGCCGTTCCTTTACGGCGGTGTCGTGACAGAGCACCATTGGCTCACCGACAAGCAGTTCGTCGATGCGGTCGCAGTGGCGATGATCACACCTGGGCCAGTGGTGATCACAGTCGGTTTCATCGGCTTTCTGGTTGCGGGATTCTCGGGCGCCTGTATTGCCGCGCTCGCTACTTTTTTGCCTTGCTACCTGTTCACGGTGTTGCCCGCGCCATACTTCAAAAAATACGGCAAGCTGCCCGCCGTCAAGGCATTCGTCGACGGCATTACCGCCGCGGCGGTCGGAGCGATCACCGGTTCGGTGATCGTGATCGCGCGAAGGTCTATCGTCGACTGGCCGACCATCTTGCTCGCCATTGTGACTATCCTTCTGTTGTGGCGCTTCAAGAAACTGCAGGAGCCGGTGATTGTTGTGGGGGCGGCGCTCATCGGCCTGGTGGCCTATCCGCTATTGCATCACTAAAGAAGTCGCCCGTTGCCGCTATCCTCGACCAACTCCCCCCCCTCTCGCCTCGCGACAAACATTCTCTTTGTCTCACGAGAGATCGACCCTTCCACTTTGTGGCGGCACGTCGATTTGTTGCGTCCGTGCACTGCGCGCCTTTGACATTAAAAATAACAATGATTATCATTTGCGAATCCATCTTGAGATATTTCCATGAAGAACTCTCTTATCGTGACGTCGGCGCTGCTGTTGCTGACTGCCGGCACCGCGTTTGCCGGCGATTTGCCGGAATATACGCTGGTCATCAAGAATCACACTTATCAACCTAGCGAACTCAAGGTGCCGGCCGGCACCAAGTTCAAGATCATCGTGCGCAACGAAGACCCCACCCCAGAAGAATTCGAGAGTACGGATTTCAATCGCGAGAAAATCGTGCTGCCGAACAGCACCACCACCGTTTACGTGGGGCCGTTACGTGCTGGCAGTTATGGGTTTTTCGGTGATTTTCACCAAGAC
>JAGXBI010000092.1 GCA_018971155.1 Burkholderiales bacterium | reverse complement strand
TGAGCGCATCGCCCAGCACGATCAACTGGCCCAGACCGACTCGCAGGGCTTTCATCAACATAACGGCGACCTCGATGAATGTGAAAAGCCTGACATGTTACGCCCTACCTCGGCACGCTTGCGGGCTCACATCAGCAGGATCGTCTGCACCTGCACCAGATGCCGGCGCATCGCGGCGCTGGCCGCCTCCGGATCGCGCGCTTCGAGCGCGTCGTATACCTCGCGGTGTTGCGCGGCCGAGCGGCGCCGCCCTTCGTCGTCGACCGTGGCGATGCGGCGCGAGCGCCAGCCGGGCTGCGCGCGCGCGCTGTTCATCGCGCCGATCAGGGCGATCATTGCCTGATTGCGTGTGGCCTGCGCGATCAGGTGGTGGAAGCGGTGATCCCATTGCTGCCATTCACTGTCGTTGCGCGCGCTGGCATTCTTGCGCACGCATTTTTCGATCTCCTGAAGATCTTCGGCGTTGGCCTTGGTGGCGGCCAGGGCTGCCACTGCCGGTTCGATGATGAAGCGCGCCTCCATCACGTCGGCGGGGCTGGTATCGCGAAACAGCGCGTCGAAGCCCGAAACGAATTTTTGCGGCCGTGAGCCGAGGAAGGTGCCGCGCCCCACGCCGCGCCATACGCGCCCTTCGAGTTCGAGGTGCGACAGCGCCTCGCGCAGCTTGCGCCGGCTCACGCCCAGCGTGAGCGCGAGCTGCCGCTCGGCCGGCAGCGCATCGCCCTCGTTGAGCTGCTGCCTGGCGATGTAGGCATGCAGGGCGGCAAGCGCCTCGGGTTCGTTTTGGGGCATGGCGAATATTGAACCAATTAATTATTGGTTCAATATTCTATAGCGGTTTTCCTCGTTATGGTGCATTAAATAAAGAAAATGCAAGTGTTTTAGTTTGACACCAAAACTTAATGGGTTCTAAAATCGATCGCGTTGCAACCCGCCCTGGGTTGCCGGCATGCGCGGGGCATGCGAGAACGCGAGGTTTCTTATGAAAAGACGCAGTGTTCTGAAAATCGGCGGGGCGTTGCCCTTGCTGTCATTGGGTTCGCTGGGCGCGGTCGACGCATTCGGGCAAGCCAAGCCCGCGAGCGTGACGGTGCTGACCTGGGGTGGCCTGTGGGGCGATGCATTGCAAAAGGGGGTCGGCCAGCGCCTGACCGCGCAGACCGGGGTGCCGGTGATCGAGGATCGCGGCTCGACGCCCGACCAGCGCATCACCAAATTGAAAGTGGGGCTCGCGCACCAGACCTACGATCTGGTGCAATTGCACGATGGGCTGTTCCCGCTGGCGGTCAGCCAGGGCGTGCTGCAGAAGATCAATCCTCACTCGCCGCGCCTGACCAATCTGCCGGACGTCTATCCGCAGTTCAAGCACGAGTATTGGGTCGCGCAGATCTATTCGGCAATCGGCATTGCCTATAACGCCAAGGCGATCAAGAAGCCGCCGCGCTCGTGGGCCGATTTGTGGCGCCCCGAGTTTCGCGGCAAGATCGTGCTGCCCGCCTCGTCGCATTCGATCGGCCTGTACATCATTCCGATCGGCGCGATGGCCGCCGGCAAGTCGCCCAAGGACGGCGACGCCGGTTTCGAGATGTTCGAGAAGATGGTCAAGCTGCAGCCGATTTTCGAGCCCGACACCGATACCATCATGGCCGACCTGGTCAGCGGCGAGGCAACCATCGGCGTCCTGTACAACGCCCAGACCGAGACCGTTGCCAAGCGCAATCCGGACGTCAAATGGGTGTTTCCGGAAGAGGGCGCGATTTCCATTTCGTGGGGTACCGGCATCGCCAAGAATGCGCCGAGCCTGGATTATGCCGAACGGTTCCTCAATCTGACGCTCGACCCGCAGGGGCAGATCGGTTTCGCCGAGGCTTTCAACTATCCGGGCACCAATCGCAAGACCCAGGCCCTGCTGCCGCCCGCGCTGCAAAAGAGCATCGTGCTGAGCGATGCGGAGCGCTCCCGGCTCGTCGACCTCGATCAGCAATACATGAGCGAGCAGCGCGTGAGCTGGATGAGCCGCTGGAACCGCATTGTCGCGGGCGCCTGAGGACGCGCGCCGCACGTTCGTCATGCCTGCCGACATGCTTGCCTTGCGCTGGGGCGACAACGCGCAAGGCTGTGTGCTTGCCGTGCTGGCGCACCGCCTGGCTGCGCGCGGCTGCGCGGTGCATGTGATGCGCGAGGATGTCGCGGGCTTGCGTGCCGGCGATTACGTCGTCGCGGCGTCCGGGCCGGTGCGTCGCGCGATCGCCGCGAGCGGCATCGAATCGGTCGACCTGGCCGGCGACCGGGCGCGCGAGCTTCTCGATAAGGCCGACGCCGTGCATGTGCCGCGCATTGCCATTTTCGGCGGCGCGGCATGCGCCTATCCCTACCTTGGCTACTATGCGCACAGCCTGGCCAGTCTCGGCCTGCCGTTCGACGTGCTCGACGCCGCGCCGGTGGCCGCCGGCGCGCTCGACGCTTACGATCTGCTGATGCTGCCCGGCGGCTTCGAGACCTGGGGGCTCGACCGCAATGAAGACACGCCGGGCATCGACCGCGCGATCCGCCGCTTTCTCGCGCGCGGCGGCGCCTGCATTGCCTCGTGCGGCGGCGCCTTCTATCTGTCCGAGGGGCGGCCTCACTGGCTCGGCGTGGCGCAGGCGAGCCCGCGTTATTCGCACGAGTATCTGCGCAGCGGCGCGGGGCTGGTTTCCATCGAGCTCGAGCCCGGGCCGCTCGCGCGCGGCTGCGCTCCGCTGGTCGAGATGCCCTATTACCACGGCCCGATCTACGAGGCCGTGCGCTCGCCGACGCGCAGTGCCGCGCGTTTTTGCGCGCTGACGCTGCCCGCGCGCCTGCCGATCGACAATCCGCTGGATGCGGCCCGCTTTGCCACCGAGATGGCCGGCAAGGCCGCCATCCTGCTCGGCGGCGCGCAGTCCGACGGCGCGCCGCGCGCGGTGCTGTTTTCGCCGCATCCGGAAATGGGCGACGTGGTGCGCAAATACATCGCACTCGAGCGTTACGTGAGCGCCTATTTGCCGATTCGCGGCGAGGCGGTGATGACGCAGACGCTCGATTTCTACGAACCCAACGATTCGCCGTCGTTTCGCCTGATTCTCAACGCGGTTCAGCTGCTTTGCACGGGCCGCGCGCCGGCCGGGCCGCAGCCAGATACGACGGCCGGCGAGTCGTCCGAGCCGAGCGGGTGGCCGGATGCGCGCCGGCGGCTGCTGACTGCGGCCCACGAGGCGCTTGAGCGGCTCGTGCCCGCCGACGATGCCATGGGTCGTTTGCTGCGGCGGGAAATCACGCGCCTGCGCGCACTGGCGCTTTCGTTGGCCGAGGTTGCCGCACCGCCGAGCGGGGCTGGCGGCGCGTTGCGTGTGCTCGAGGACGCCGGCGCCGGACTGGCGGCCGGGGAGCCGCCGGGCACCGACACTCGCGCGCTGGCCCAGGGGCTGCTCGCCGTCGAACTGCCGCTGCGGTTTCTCGAAGCGCTCGCGCGCCAGACGCGCTGCGACGCCTGGCTCACCCTGGGTGTTGACTAGATATCGAATTCATCGGACTCCTAGCATGGATCTCACGGCAGAAGCCGACGTGCGCTTTGAAAACGTCACCAAGCATTTCCAGGATGTCGTCGCCATCAAGGCGCTGAATCTCGTCATTCCCCGCTGCGCGTTCTTCTCGCTGCTGGGGCCCAGCGGCTGCGGCAAGACCACCACGCTGCGCATGATTGCCGGCTTCGAGCGGCCGACCGAGGGCGAGGTGTACATTCGCGGCGAGCGCGTCACCGACATCGCGCCGTACCGGCGCAACTTCGGCATGGTGTTTCAGAACTACGCGCTGTTCCCGCATATGTCGGTGGCGCAGAACGTGGCCTTTGGCCTGAAGATGCGCAAGCTCTCGCGCGACGAAACCGCGCGGCGCGTGCGCGAGACGCTCGATCTGGTCAAGCTCGCCGGCTTTGAGAACCGCTACCCCAAACAGCTCTCGGGCGGCCAGCAGCAGCGTGTGGCGCTGGCCCGCGCGCTGGTGATCCAGCCGACCGTGCTGCTGCTCGACGAATCGCTCAGCGCGCTCGACAAGCTGCTGCGTGAGCAGATGCAGGTCGAGTTGCGGCAGTTGCAGCGAAAGCTCGGCATTACCGCGATATTCGTCACGCACGATCAGGAGGAAGCGCTGACGATGTCCGATCACGTCGCTGTGATGCGTGCCGGCGTGGTCGAACAGGTCGGCACGCCGGGCGAAATCTACGAGCGACCGCGCACCGAATTCGTCGCCGGCTTTCTTGGCAACAGCAATTTTGTCGACGGCGTGGTAGTCAACGCGGGCGACGACGGTGCGCGCGTCGACATCGGCGACGCGCAGATTCGGGTCGACGGCTGCACCGCCCGCCTCGGCGCGCGCGTCAAGCTGGCGCTGCGCCCGGAGAAAATCGATATCGTCCCCGACGCCGAGGTGGGCGGCCGCGAGAGCGTGACGGCCACGGTGCGCGAGATCATCTATCGGGGCGCCGCCACGCACGTGTATCTCGAGCGCCGCGGCGCGCCCATGCAGGCCTATGTGCGCGACGCGAGCGGACTCGCGCCGGGGCAGGAAGTGCGCTGCGCCTGGGCCGCCTCGAGCATGGTCATGCTGCGGGAGCCCTGATGCGAGTTGCCCGCCCGTTCTATCGCCGGCCGTTTTTCTGGGCCGTGGCCGCGCCGCCGCTATTGGCGACGCTGGTGTGCTTCGTCGCGCCGCTGCTGCTGCTGTTCTATGTGAGCTTCATGGCGCCGTCGAGCACGCAACTGTTCAGCCACCATGCGACGCTCGCCAACTACGTGCAATCGCTGAGCGACCGTTACATGCTGCTGCTGATTCGGCGCACGCTCGGCGTGACCGCCGCGGTGCTGGGCGTGTGCCTGCTGCTCGGCTACCCGGTGGCGCTGGTGCTGGCGCGCATGCGGCCGCGCCGCAGGCTTGTCACGATGATGGTGCTGCTGTTCCCGCTGATGATCAGCAACGTGGTGCGCGCCTATGGCTGGCTGGAGATTCTGGGGCGCAACGGCGTGGTCAATCTGGTGCTCGTCAAGCTCGGCTGGATCCGCGTGCCGCTGCGCATCGTCGATACCTTCGAAGCCGTGGTGATCGCACTGCTGACGATATTGCTGCCCTATATGATCATTTCGATTGCCAACTCGCTCACCGCGATCGATGCTTCGCTGCACGAGGCGGCCGAGTCGCTCGGCGCCAATCCGTGGCGCGCCTTCTGGCAGGTGACCTGGCCGCTGTCGAGCCCGGGCGTGGCCTCGGGCATGATGCTGGTGTTCTTCCTGACGCTCAGCGCCTACGTGACCATCGCGCTGCTGGGCGGGGTGCAATACAAGCTGCTGGTCAGCGCCGTGTTCGATGCGGTGAGCACGCTGCAGTGGCCGCAGGCGGCGGCGCTGTCATTCATTTTGCTGGCGCTGGCACTGGCCGCCGGCGCGGTGATCCAACTGCTGCTGCGGCCGCATCGGGTGCAAGGCAAGGGGCGCGCCCAATGAAACGATTCGGCAATCTGCTGTCCGCGGTGGTCACCGCATTGGTCTTCGTGCTGCTGCTCGGGCCGCTCCTGGTGGTGATCGTCACGGCGTTCTCGCCATCCGATTTTTTTCAATTTCCGCCGACCGGCTTCTCGCTGCGCTGGTTCGCCGATTTCTTCTCCCGCGAGCAAATGCGCGGCGCCTTCACGCTCAGCGTGGAGCTGGCGCTGTTCGCCTCGAGCGTGGCGACCGTGCTCGGCGTGATGGCGGCGCTGGCGACCGTGCGCAGCGGCCGGCGCGCGAGCGGGTTCTTCCAGGCGCTGTACATGGCGCCGCTGGTCTTCCCGACCATCATCCTCGGCCTGTCGCTGCTGATGTGCTACCGCTACATCGGCATGCCGGTGCTGGCTGGCCTGGCGATCGCCCACGTCCTGGTCGGCATGCCCTACTGTTTCCGTGCGACATACGCCAGCCTGCAGAGCTTCGACACATCGCTCGACGAGGCCGGCCAGAGTCTGGGCGCCTCGCCGCTGACGTGCTTCCTGCTGGTGACGCTGCCGCTGATCTGGCCGGGCGTGCTCTCGGGCTGGCTGTTTGCCTTCATCGTCTCGTTCGGCGAATTGAACACGGCGCTCTTCCTGACCGGCCCCGGTGTTACCACCCTGCCGATCGAGATCTTCGGTTTCCTGCAGTTCGACGGCGGACAACTCGTGATCGCCGCGGCCTCGGCGCTGCAGATTGCGATGATCCTGCTCATCGTGCTGGTCATGGAGCGCGCGATCGGGCTGGCCCGGATGGTGCGTTCATAGTCATTGCCGGCGGGCCAGCGGCCGCCGGCGGGGAGAAATCAGCATGCAGTTCACCACGCGCCCGGAATTGATCGGGACTTTCGGCATGGTTGCGTCGACGCACTGGCTCGCCAGCAGCGTCGGCATGGCGGTTTTGGAAAAAGGCGGCAACGCCTTCGATGCGGCCGCCGCCGCAGGCTTCGTACTGCAAATCGTCGAGCCTCATCTGAATGGCCCCGGCGGTGAGTTGCCGGTGGTGTTCTACAGTGCGGCGCAAGACCGCGTGCGCGTGCTGTGCGCACAGGGCGTCACGCCGGCGGCCATGACCATCGAGCGCATGCACGCGCTGGGCCTGGACGTGGTGCCGGGCACGGGGCTCCTGCCGGCGGTGGTCCCCGGCGCCTTCGGCGGCTGGATGGCGTTGCTGCGCGACTACGGCCAGCTGCCGCTGGCCGAGGTGCTCGGCTATGCGATCGACTACGCCGAAAACGGCTATCCGGTGCTGCCGCGCGTGGCATCGTCGATTCTCGCGGCCGAAACATTTTTTCAAAACGAATGGCCCACCTCGGCCGAGGTCTGGCTGCGCGATGGCAAGGCGCCCGCGCCGCACGCCCTGATGCGCAACCCCGGCATCGCCGCGACTTATCGGCGCCTGCTGGCCGAAGCCGGCGCGGTGAGCGATCGCGCCGAGCAATGCGAGCGCGCGCGGCTGGCGTTCTACCAGGGCTTCGTCGCCGAGGCGATCGACACGTTCTTCCGCACCACCGCGGTGCTCGATACCTCCGGGCGGCGTAACGCGGGCTTGCTTACCGCCGACGATCTCGCGCGGTGGGCGCCGACCTACGAGGAGCCGGCGAGCTATGAGTACGCGGGACTGCGCGTGCACAAGACAGGCCCGTGGGGGCAGGGGCCGGTATTCCTGCAGCAGTTGGCCTTGCTCAAGCGCTTCGACCTGGCGGCGATGGACCCGGCCGGACCCGAGTTCGTCCACACGGTGGTCGAATGCGCGAAGCTTGCGTTCGCCGATCGCGATATCTTTTACGGCGATCCGGACTTTTGCGAAGTGCCGTTGCAGACCTTGCTCGGCGACGCGTACAACGACGCGCGCAGCCGTCTGGTCGATGCGCGCCACGCGTCGCGCGAGCTGCGCCCGGGCCAGCTTGGCGATAGCGACGCGCGGCTCGCGACCATCCTGGCCAACGCCGGACGCGCGCAGACCGGCGGCTTCGGCCAGGGCGAGCCGACCTTCGCGCCGCTGCCCGAGCTCAAGGGCGACACCGTGCACCTGGACGTGGTCGACCGCTGGGGCAACATGGTGTCGGCCACGCCCTCGGGCGGCTGGCTGCAGGCCTCGCCGGGGGTGCCCGAGCTGGGCTTTTGCATCACCACGCGCGGCCAGATGTTCTGGATGGCGCCGGGCTTGCCGTCCAGTCTCGGACCCGGGCGGCGCCCGCGCACCACGCTCACGCCGACATTGGTCACGCGCGAAGGCAAGCCTTATGCCGCGTTCGGCTCGCCCGGCGGCGACCAGCAGGACCAATGGTCGCTGCAGATGTTCGTCAAGCACGTGCACCACGGCATGAACTTTCAGCTGGCGATCGATGCGCCGACCTTCCAGACCGCGCATTTTCCGGCGTCGTTCTACCCGCGCGCGATGCAGCTCGGCCATCTCGCGATCGAGGGGCGCTACTCCCCCGCGACGCTGGCGGCGTTGCGCGAACGCGGCCACGACCTGCAGGTGATGGACGACTGGGCGCTCGGGCGCCTGTGCGCGGTCGGCGTGCGTGGCGGCTTGCTGCGCGCCGCGGCCACGCCGCGCCTGATGCAGGCATACGCGGTCGGTCGCTGAATCGGGCGCGCCCTGGGCGGCCCGCCCGAGAGGTTTGACCGGCGCCGCGTTAGCCAATAGACTGAGGAATTGCTGCGGCGCAACATTCGCTGCCGCCGGTATCCCGGCGCGGCCACCGACTTCCCGCAGCACCTCACGAGGGTGGCGCATGCGCAATAAAACGGTAACGATCGGTTTGCAAGGCGGCGGCTCGCACGGCGCGTTTACATGGGGTGTGCTCGACCGTCTGCTGGAGGACGGGCGCGTCGACATCGAGGGCATCAGCGGCGCGAGCGCCGGCGCGATGAACGCGGTGGTGCTCGCGCATGGCCTTATGCTCGGCGGGCGCGACGGCGCGCGTCAGGCGCTGAAGGATTTCTGGGAAAGTGTGGCGACCGGCGCGCTGCCTGGCGGCATCGCCTCGCCCGGCACCATGCCGCTGGGCGACGGCACCCAGGGCGGCGCGGCGGCGGCGATGAAGGCGTATTTGTTCATGACGCGGTTTTTTTCGCCGTATCAGCTCAATCCGCTGGGAATGAATCCGCTGCGCGACATCCTGAGCCGGCAGATCGATTTCGAACGCATGCGCGCCGAGTGTGCAGTCGCGCTTTTCATCGCCACCACGCGCGTCAGTACCGGCACGCTCAGGCTGTTCGGCACCCGCGAGCTTACGCTCGACGTGCTGCTGGCCTCGGCCTGCCTGCCGACCCTGCATCACAGCATCGAGATCGACGGCGAGGCCTATTGGGACGGCGGGCTGAGTGCCAATCCGCCGATCGCGCCGCTGTTGCACCAGTGCGCCGCCAACGATTTGGTGCTGGTGCTGCTGCAGCCCTCGCCCAACCGCGAGACGCCCGCCTCGGCCGACGAGATTTCGCGGCGCCTGACCGAGATCAGTTTCAACACGGCATTCTCGACCGAACTGCGCGCGCTGGTGCAGGCGAAATGGGCCGCCGAGCGCGCGTTCTTTTCATTTGGCCGCCTCGATCGGCGCTTGCGGCATTTCTATTTGCATCTGATCGACTCGCCGGCCTTCATGAGTCGCTTGCATACGCTGAGCAAGGCCAACACCGACGCCGCATTTATCGCCGCGTTGCGCGACGAGGGACGACGCAGCGCCGGCCAATGGCTGACGCGCAATTTCGCCCGTCTTGGCTCGCGCTCGACGTGCGAGCTCGACACGCTGCTGCCGTGACGCCGGCCGCGCCGCGCTAGCGCACCACCTGGGCCGGATTCTCGCCGTATGGCGGCGCGTAGATCACCAGCAATTGCAGCGGTTCGTCGCTGACGGCCGTGACCACATGCGGCACGCCGGCCGGAAAGAACACCGCATCGCCCGGCACGACTTCGCGCTGCGGCTCGTCGCCCACCTGAACCAGCGCGCGCCCGGCCAGCACGTAGCAGGCCTGCTCCAGGTCGGGGTGAGCATGCGGCAGCGCACCCTGGTTCTTTTCGATGGTGCCGTGCAGGATTTCCATGTGCCGCGCGCCGACGGTGTCGGGCGAGATCAGGCGGCGGTTGGTGGTGCCGTGGTGGTTGGCCGGGTGATAGCCGGGCACGTCGGACAGGCGCACGAAGTATTTGGATGACATGGTCGGTGTCGGTAACGAGTCGAGGGGATGGCTGGCATCGCGCCAGGCGTCCAGCATAATCGAGAACCGCCTTCGATGTGGCGTTTGCTGCCCGCCTCGCGAGCGACTGCGAAAAATTGTAGTTGCATAGCTAACTATGTGGGACTAAACTGCGTTTCATGTTCGATCACTGCCTTTACTTCAATACGTCGGCACTGGCGCGCCAGCTCGAGCGCGAGTGGGCGGCCGCGTTCCAGCCGTTCGGGCTGACGCCGCCGCAGGCATTCATGCTGCGGGCGATCCTCGAACAGCCGGGCATGCTGCAGCGAGAGCTGGCCCAGACGCTGGCGATTGCGCGGCCAACCGCCACCCGCGCGCTCGATGGGCTGGAGGCCAGGCAGTTGATCGAGCGCCGCAGCCTGCAGCGCGACGGGCGCGAATTGGAGATTCACCCCACCGCGCAGGCGCTGGCGATCAAGCGAGCGCTCAACGAGGCCAGCGGCAGGGTCACGGCACGCTTGAAGAAAGTATTGGGAGCGAACGAGTTTGCCGCGGTGGTCGATAAGGTACGCGACACCCGCTCGGCGATCGAGTGATTTTTTTTCGATAGATAGTTGCATAGCTAACTAAAAGGAGCCGTCGTCATGCCTATCCTGAACGTCAAAATCAGCGCCAAACCGTCGAAGGAGTTGACCCGCGAGGTCTCCGGCATCCTGCTCGATCTCACCTCGCGGATTCTCGGGAAAAAGCCCGAGGTCACGTCGATCGCGATCGATTACGTCGATCCGGATCATTGGATCGTCGGCGGCCGCTCGCTCACCGAGCAGGGCAGGAGCAGCATCTATTTCGACATCAAGGTCACCGACGAGACCAACACCAAGCAGGAAAAGGCGCAATACATCAGCGAGGCATTCGACGCTTTCTCGCGCTTGCTGGGCAATCTGCATGAAGAGAGCTACATCTACGTGCAGGACGTGCGCGCCGCGTCATATGGCTATGGCGGAAAGACCCAGGAGTACCGCTATCACCACGCCGCGGGGTGAGGATTCGGCTGGCCCGCGTCGCCCGGCTTGCCGTGCGCGCGCGCCAGGATCAGCTGCGTGAGTTGCCGCGCGGCGCTGTTGGGCTCGGCGGCGCCGCTTTC
>JAGXBI010000445.1 GCA_018971155.1 Burkholderiales bacterium | reverse complement strand
AGACTCAGGCGCTGCGGGGCGCGGCGATACCGAGCTGCGACATCTTTTTGTAGAGCGTGGCGCGTCCGATACCCAGCCGTCTGGCGGCTTCCGTCACCTTGCCGCCGCACTCGCGCAGGGCGTCTTCGATCAGGCCGCGCTCGAAGCGCACCATCGCGTCGTCGTAACGGGTGCCGGCACCGGACGATACGCTGGGCAAGGTGTGCGCCGGGGCTGGCGACTCGACACGCATGCCGGCGGCAATGGCCGCTTCGATGTCACCGGCAGCGAGCGGCGCGCCGTCGGCGGCCAGCAGCGCGCGTTCGAGCACGTTGCGCAATTCGCGCACATTGCCCGGCCAGTCATATTGCTGCAGCACGGTCAACGCCCCTTGCGACAGCACCGCGCTTTCGTACCCGCCTTGCGACAACAGGTCGGCAAAGATCGCCTCGCACAGCACCTCGATGTCCTCCAACCGGTCGCGCAGCGGCGGCACCGCTACAGTGAGCACGTTGAGCCGATAGAACAGGTCGGCACGAAAGCGGCCTTGCCGCACTTCCTCGTGCAGATCGCGCGAGGTCGCCGCGATAATGCGCACGTCGGCATGGATAACCTCATTGGAGCCGAGCGGCTCGAACTCCTTTTCCTGCAGCACGCGCAGCAGCTTGGCCTGCACTTGCTGCGGCATATCGCCCACTTCGTCGAGAAACAGCGTGCCGCCCTGCGCCGCCTGAAACTTGCCGGGCCGGCCCTTGCGATCGGCGCCGGTGTATGCGCCGGCGACCGCGCCGAAAAACTCGGCCTCGAGCAGCGCTTCAGGGATTGCCGCCAGATTCACGCTGACGAAAGTCTTGTGCGCCCGCTGGGACGTGGCGTGAATCGCATGGGCCAGCAGCTCCTTGCCGGTGCCGGTCTCGCCGAGCAGCAAAATAGGCGATTCGGTGGCCGCCGCGCGGCGCGCGTGGCGCTTGAGCTCCAGCGTCGGCGTGCTGGTGCCGACGAAACTGGCGAACGAGTATTTCGAACGCCGTTCGCGCTTGAGCGTCTCGTGCGCGCGGGCAAGCTGGGCCTGCATCAGCGAGTAGCGCGAGAGCAGCGGCGACAGGGAGCGCAGCTTGTCGAACAGGGCGACCCCGATCGCGCCGATGGTTTGCCCGTGCTCGTCCTTGATCGGCAGGCGCAATACCACCAGGGGGTCGGCCTCGCCCTCGAGAATATCGAGCAAAATGGGTTCGCCGCTTTGCACCACCTCACGCATGCGGCTGTGCGGGATCACCGACTCGCAGGAGCGGCCGATCGCGTCCTCGGCGCACTCCAGGCCGAAACGACGCGCATATCGCTCGTTCATCCAGACGATGCGCGCATCGCGATCGACAATCAGGGTGCCCTCGCTGGCGCATTCGAACGTCTCGAAAAGCGAGCGCATCGCCAGCAGTCGCAGGCGCGCATAGTCGGACGAAGCGTGTTGCGGCGCTCCGAGCCCCCGTGGCCGGGCATCGTCGAGCCTGCTTTGTCGCGACGCGGCGCCGGATTGGGCGTCGACCGCCCGGCTGCCGGCCGCAGTGGCAATCATCAATGTTATGTCGTCGTTCTGTAACGTCATCAAGCGCCTCGATATCGAGTCATCGCGCGCGACCTTGAGCCGAACCCGGCACTGGCGCGCAGCAAACCGCGGCAAGCATAGCGCAAGCCCCGGTTCGTCTCCATCCGTAGAAACGCACATGCGCCGGCCGCGACGAATTTGTCCAGCCATCGAGAACCTTTGTCTCGCAATCGAGACATCCGTGGCACACCGGCATCGCTGGGCCGGCTTCAAACGCCCGGCGCACGGGTTATTGGTGCATCGCGCATTGCTGGCACGCGTTTTGCTCTACTACGTCCGGTCGTAACGGGACAAGAGCAACGGGCGATCTCGCCCGCTGAGGTGGAGCCAGCGCCGAATCCCGGCGGCACGACAAATAAAGCGTGGTTGGAGACATGAATTCGTCAAAATACATTCTAGAGACCCGAGGCCTGAGCAAGGGCTTCCGCGGTTTTACGGCTGTCAACGGGGTGGACCTGCGGGTGGCGCGTGGCACGATCCATGCGTTGATCGGGCCCAACGGGGCGGGCAAGACGACGTGCTTCAACCTGCTCACCAAATTTCTGGA
>JAGXBI010000091.1 GCA_018971155.1 Burkholderiales bacterium | reverse complement strand
TCAGCCTGCATCAGGCCGGGTCGCTCGATGCCGACGCCGTGCTGGCGTTTCTCGGCGAACGCATCGCCCGCTATAAGCTGCCGCGCCGTGTCGTATTCCTGCCGGCGCTGCCCAAGAGCGCGCTGGGCAAGGTGCAAAAGGTCGCGCTGCGCGACGAACTCGCCAGGCACTGATACCGGCTGGCCGCAGTGGCCTGCCGGCGCATGGGCTGCTGCCAGGAATCCCCGCTTGCGCGACAATAGGAGATTCGTGCCAACGGGAGTGAGGACATCATGACGGTTTCTGTCGAAACGGCGACATTGGGCAACGGTTGTTTCTGGTGTACCGAGGCGGTATTTCAGCAGGTCCAGGGCGTGCAGCGGGTGGTCTCGGGGTACGCCGGCGGACATGTGCGGCAGCCGACTTATCACCAGGTGTGCGACGGCGATACCGACCACGCCGAAGTCGTGCAAGTGACGTTCGATCCGCAGGTCATCAGTTACCGCGAGATCCTGGAAATTTTCTTCGCCACGCATGATCCGACTACGTTGAATCGCCAGGGCAACGACGTGGGCACCCAGTACCGCTCGGTGATTTTCCATCACTCGCCGGCGCAGCGCGAAATCGCGGAGCAGGTGATCGCGGAGCTCACCCGAGAGCAACTGTACCCCCGTCCGATCGTCACGCAGGTGGTGCCGGCGGCCGAGTTCTGGCCTGCCGAGGACTATCACCAGAATTACTATCGCGAAAATCCGCAACAGGGCTATTGCGCCGTGGTGATTTCACCGAAGTTGGCGAAATTTCGCGCCAAGTTCGCCTCGCGCCTCAAGACGTCGTAGCCGTATCGGCTACGGCCTCTGCCAGTTTCAGGCAGCTCAGCGGCGACGACCCTTCGGCCTTGTTGTTGACCACCAGGTAGACCGGCTGGCCGGCGCGCGCATAGTGCGCCGCCAGCGTGGCCAGCACGCGGCGCGTATCGGGGTCGGGATCGACCAGTTTGTCGAATGGCGCGTATTTCGCTTTGGCCTGTTCGTAGCGATGCGCGCTGTTCAGGCTCCAGCGCACCACCAGCGGCCCGGCCGACTGCTCGTCGAGCAGTGCGAGCGCGGCGGCCTGGCGCGCGGCGTTCGGCATGCGCGCGTGCAGTCCGAGGCAGTAGCGCACGCCTGCCTGACGCAATGTCTTGATGAGTCTGGGCGTGAGTAGCGTCGCATCACGGATCTCCACCGCATAGCATGGTCCTGCGCCGGACGGCGAGCGCGGCAACGGCGGCAGGGCGGAGAGAAACTCGCCGAGTCGCTCGGCGAAGCGGTGGCCGGTTCCCAGCCACTCGGGCGGCAATGGCGAGAACTGAAACACCAGCGCTCCCGCCTTGTCACCCAGCCCCAGCAGGCAAGGCGTAACGAATTTTTCCGTAGCCAGCGCCGCGTCCAGGAAACACGGGTTTGCGCTCACACCCTGGCCCTTGTCGTTGCGTACCGTGGCATCGCACACCAGGCTGGGCGCCTTGACGACAAAACGGAAATGCGCGGGCACCTGGCCGGCATAGCGTTGGTAATCGGCCAGCGTAAGCGGTGCATAGAAAGACCGGTCAATGCCGACGCAGCGCAGCAGAGGGTGGCAGGCATAGGCGCCGAGCCCCTGCCGCGCGAGCCTGGTTTCCGCGTAATCGTCATCCCATACGATGCCCCGCCAGCCGGGAAAAGACCAGGACGAGGTGCCGAGGTGCAAACCCGTCGGCAAGGCCGCGGCAAGGGTCTGGAGCGCGGCGTCGGCGGGCGCCGGCAGGACATCGCCCCGCCGGCGCGGCAGGGTTTTCGGGGCGGCCATGCCGCCAGCGGTGGCGATCGCCCCGGACGGGGCATCCCGCGGATCAGTCGCCTCCGCGGGGGCGGAGGTGGCGCACGCGACTCCGAACAGGTCGAACTGACTCACGTTCGGCCGCGCGCCGCCTTACGCGCCGTAAATGTAGCGACGCGACCAGGGTAGCCGGCTGGCCGGTTGACCGGCCTTGCGGCAAATGACCTGGAAGATCGATGTGTGATCGTGTTCGAATGCATAGGCACAGCCGGCCAGATAGACACGCCAGATTCGGTAGCGCTCCTCGCCGACCAACGCCTTGATCCTGTCGGTATGCGCTTCGAAGCGCTCGGCCCACAGCGTCAGCGTGCGCGCGTAATGGCGTCGCAGGCTTTCCGCGTCGAAAGGCTCGAGCCCGCCGCGCTGCATGGTCTCGAGCACCATGCTGATGTGCGCCAGTTCGCCATCGGGGAAGACATATTTGTCGATGAACTCGCCGCCGCCCAGCGCAGTCTCGCCGCTGTCCGGGTCGCTCGACGTAATGCCGTGATTCATGGCGATGCCGTCGTCCTTGAGCAGGGCATTCATCTTGCTGAAATATGTCACCAGGTTCTTGCGTCCGACATGCTCGAACATGCCGACGCTGGTGATGCGGTCGAACTTGCCCTCGAGATCGCGGTAGTCCTGCAGGCGAATCTCGATGCGGTCTTGCAGGCCAGCTGCCTTGATCCGCTCGGTGGCCAGGTCGAACTGGTTTTGCGAGAGCGTGACGCCCAGGCACCTGGCGCCGAATTTCTGCGCCGCGCGGATCACCAGCGCCCCCCAGCCGCAGCCGATATCGAGCAGTTGCTGGCCGGGCTGGAGCTGGATCTTGGTGAGGATGTGATCGATTTTTTTCAGCTGTGCGGTATCGATGTCTTCATCGCCGTTTTCGAAGTAGCCGCACGAGTACACCATGTTCTTGTCCAGCCAGAGCTGGTAGAACTCATTCGATACGTCGTAATGGAATTGGATGGCGCGCTTGTCGGTCTGCTTGCTGTGCGTGAAGTGCCGGGCGATCCGGCCGAACTTGCCGGTCGGGCTGAGCGTGCCGCCAGCCAGCGCATAGCCCATGTCGATCACGTCGGTGAGCCGGCCTTCGATGTCGATCTCGCCCTTCACATACGCCTCGCCCAGATTGTCGAGACTTGGCGTGAGCAGGCGCGTTACCGCGCCGGGGCCCGCCACGCGCAGCGTGACCTGAGGCGCTTCGAAGTGGCCAAAATCGTATTGCTGTCCGTTCCACAAGGCCAGGCGCACCGGCAGATTGGATGAGTGCTTGATGTCGGTAACCCAGTTTTCGAGCTTTTTCTCCCACAACATGGATATTCTCCGTGTCTATAAAAGAGGTTGGCTGGTCTTCTGTGTTGCGGTGATATCCGAGAGGTGATCCCGCTGTCTTATGGAGAGAGCCGGACGATTTTCCATTGGCCGTCGGCGCGCCGCACGTATTTGATGCGATCGTGCAGGCGCGAGGGCCTGCCTTGCCAGAATTCGATCGCATCCGGCTTGACGACGTATCCGCCCCAGTGCGGCGGGCGCGGCGGATGCTCTCCGTACTGGGCCCGAAATTGCGCTTCGCGCTCCTCCAGGATGCGGCGATCGCCGATTTCCGCGCTTTGCACCGAGGCCCAGGCGCCAATGCGCGAGTCGAGCGGGCGGGACTGGAAGTAGGCATCGCTCTCGGCTGCCGACACCTTTTCGACCTTGCCCTCGATGCGTACCTGCCGCTCGAGTTCGATCCAGTAAAAGAGCAGGCAGGCGTCCGGGTTCTGCGCCAGTTCCTGGCCCTTGCGGCTTTCGTAATTGGTATAGAACGTGAAGCCGCGTTCGTCAACGCCCTTGATCAGGACGATGCGCGCATCGGGACGGCCGTCGGCGCCGGTCGTGGCCAGCGTCATGGCATTGGGCTCGGGCAACTTGGCGTCGAGCGCCTGCTGGAACCAGCGGTTGAATTGCTGCAACGGATCTTGCGCGACATCGGACTCGGAGAGGGAGCCGAGGGCGTAGGTTTTCCTTAAATCTGCGAGGGAGGGTGCGTTCAACGTCACGGTATCACGATGGTTTTATTAGCAGACAGCGACAGTATAACGAAGAGTTTGCTGCCGCGTGCGAATGCGAGGCAACCGGGACGTCGTGCCTTTCATGGCGATTTCGGCGCGTCACGTCATCCGCTCACGGGGCTCCGCCGGTGCGCCCGAGCGGCCCCACGCCCTGCGCGGACGGAGTGCTATCGGTGTGGTGCGGTGCCGCATCGCGGCGCGCCCGAGCGGTGGGACGGCCCGCTGCGGCGGGGTGTTCCATGGCGTTGAGCAGCTTGTGGCACGGGCTGTTTTCGCCCGGTCCGGTTTCCAGCAACGGCAGCAGCGCGCTCACCGGCGCGACGAAACCCAGGGCGAGCGCGCCGCCGGCGCGAGCCAGCAGCGTGCCGGCGTCGACACCGACGTCGGGGTTCTTGAACGTGCCTTTGACATAGAGCGGAGACCGAAGCGATAGTATGCCGAAGTGCTTTGGTTCGGGTTTGATATTCAGATCGAACCGCTCGTTCTTCATGTCGATCTTGCCCTTCACGCCGATGCTCATGTCGGCGGTGTCGATAACGAAGGTACGTGCGTTCATCACGCCATTGTCGACCGCGAAATCGGCCGCGGCGCAGCGCATTTCGATCTGCTTGTCGCCGAACAGCTTGTAGAAAACGATGTTGCCGACGTTGAGTCCCAGATACTCCGTCAGAAGCTTGCTGATCGAGCCGCGATCGACCAGGGCCTTGACCTCGCCATTGGATGAGCCGAGCAGTGCCGCCACGGAATTGCCGGTGCCGTCCAGGGCGAGGTCGCCGTTGACCTCGCCCAGGCTGGTTTTCATGAGCTTGACTTCGGGCAGGAGCTTCTTGATCTTGAGATGCCGCAGCGACATCTGCATGCGTGCCCGCATCGGCGTGGCGCGCCCGTCCAGGGTGATATTCGAGACCATCTGCCCGCCGGCCACGCCAAATTGCAGGGGATCGAGGTTCAGCACGCCGTCGCGCAGGACGAGATGCGTGACGAGATTCTCGATGGGCAGATCCTTGCCGCGGATGATCTTGCGCCCGGTGAATTTCACGTCTGCGTCGAGCGCGCGCCAGCGGTCCGTGTTGAAGGGCGCCACCGGCAGCACTTTGCCCGGCGGTTGCGGCGGCGGTTTGGTACCCAAATCCCCGCCGCCCGCGTGTTTGCCGGGAGTCTGCGCGCCGATGAGCGGCCCCAGGTCGGCCAGGCGCAGCAGATTCGAGACGACCGCGCCTTCGAGCAGCGGCCGCGGCTTGTCGGCGTGGTAGGTCAGCGTGCCGCTCAGGTCGCTGCTGCCGACCTGGCCGGTGAACTGTTCATATGTCCATGTCCGCGGCGAATGAATCAGATGACCGGTGGTGCGATACGGCGGCGTGTCGGGCAGCACCACCCCGGTGATCGGGTAAAGATCGGCCATGGTCGGCCCCGACAGATATAGCCGCATGTCGAGCGCGGCCAGCGTCAACGGGTTGACGAACGTGCCTTGCACCGCGATGGTCGTGCGGCCAATGTGCATTGCCGCATCGAGCGGGAATGGGGCGCCATTATTCTCGAGCGAGAGTACGTCGCCGCTGCGTCCGCGTCCGCTCACGAGCACGCCGTTGAAGCGCCCGTGCGTCTTGAAGCCGATGCCATACGGACGCTGCCCGTCGATGGTCGCCAGTTCGGTGGTCAGGTCGAGCTTATGGCCCAGGTCGCGCACGCGTATGATGCCGTCCTCGAGGACCAGTTTGTCGATCTTGAAGCGCCACAGCGACGGTTTGCCAGTGCTTTGCTTGATGGTCCAGTTGTTGCGCCCGTCGGCCAGGCGCTCGAGGTCGACGTGCGGCGCCGCCAGTGCGACTTCGGGCAGCACCACGCGGTGCTCGAGCAGCGGCATCCAATCGAGCGAGATCGAGGCCTGCTGCACTTCGACCATGTTCGGCGACAAGCCCCACGGGGGGTTGCCAAGCACGATATCATTCGCTATGAGACGCGGGCGCGGCAGCCAGCGGCCCATGCCGGATGCCTCGGCGTCGGGCGGCAGCCACTGCAGCGTCAGGTCGCCCCGGATCGCGAAGGGTCGCTCGACCGCTGCGCTGACCTCCTGGTCGATCCAGCCGCGCGCGCGATTCCAGTTGAATACGGAGATAAAAATCGCGCAGCCGATGATTATCGCGGCGACCAGCAATGCCAACCATTTGATTACACCCGCAATCACTTTCATGACGAATAACACGGCTCGACCAGTTAACGACAATGTACCGCCCACGCCGGACGGTGCCAACATGGGGAGTGCGTTCCCGCAATTACCTCTGGTCGATTCGCGGCGCTTCGGCGGCATCGCCCGACTTTATGGCGACGCGGGCCTGGCGGCTTTGCGTGCTGCGCACGTCTGTGTCATCGGCATCGGCGGCGTTGGATCCTGGGTGGCCGAAGCGCTGGCGCGCAGCGCAGTCGGGCGCCTGACCCTGATCGATCTCGATCACGTCGCCGAGAGCAATACCAACCGGCAGATCCATGCACTCGAGGGCAATTACGGCAAGGCCAAGGTGCTGGCCATGGCCGAGCGCATCGGCGCGATTAATCCGCAGTGCCAAGTCACCATTATCGAGGACTTTGCCGAGCTGGACAATCTCGACGATCTGCTGGCTCCCGGCTTCGACTGGATCATCGATGCGATCGACAACGTGCGCGTGAAGGCTGCATTGATCGCCTGGGCCGGCAGCCGCGCCCAGCCGATCATCACCGTCGGTGGCGCCGGCGGCCAGCTCGACCCCACGCGCATTCGCATCGACGATCTCGCGCGCACCATCCAGGACCCGTTACTGTCGAAGGTACGGGCGCGGCTGCGTCGCGTGCACGGTTACGCGCGCGGACCGAAGGCGAAGTTCGGTGTGCCGGCGGTGTACTCGGACGAGCCGTTGATTTATCCGGATGCCGCGTGCGCGGCCGACGGCGAACCGGCGACCGGGCCCCAGGGACTCAACTGCGCCGGCTTCGGCGCAAGCATGTGCGTGACCGCCGGCTTTGGCCTGGCCGCGAGCGCCTACGTGCTCAGGCGGCTGGCCGGGAAATAGGCACCTGCTAGCGCAGTTCGCGGCGCAGCACCTTGCCCACGGGCGTCTTGGGCAGCTCGGTGCGGAACTCGACGATCCGCGGAATCTTGTAGCCGGTGAGATTCTTGCGGCAATAATCGATCACGGCCTGCTCGGTCAGCTCGGGCGACTTCTTGACCACCACGACCTTGACTGCCTCGCCGCTGCGCTCGTCGGGCACGCCCACCACCGCGCACTCCAGCACGCCCGGGCAGGCCGCCACCACGCCCTCGACCTCGTTCGGATAGACGTTGAAACCCGACACGATGATCATGTCCTTCTTGCGGTCTGTGATGCGCACGTAGCCCTGTTCGTCGACCACCGCAATATCGCCAGTGCGCAACCAGCCGTCGTCGCTGAGCACCTGGGCGGTTTCGTCCGGACGATGCCAGTAGCCTTTCATGACTTGCGGTCCGCGCACGCAAAGCTCGCCTTCCTGGCCGATGCCGAGATCCTGGTTGGCATCGTTGCGAATGCTGATCTCGGTCGAGGGAATCGGCAGCCCGATCGTGCCGTTGTATTGGCTGCCGACCGGATTGATGCACACCGCCGGCGATGCCTCGGTCAGGCCGTAGGCTTCGATCAGCGGATGACCGGTCACTTGTTGCCAGCGGTCGGCCACCGCGCGCTGCACCGCGGCGCCGCCGCCCAGCGCAAACTTCATCGCGCTGAAGTCAAGCGCCTCGAAGCCGGGAGTGTGCAGCAAACCGTTGAAAAGCGTATTGACGCCCGTCATCGCGGTGAAATGCCAGTGCTTGAGTTCGGCGACGAAGCCGCGCATATCGCGTGGGTTGGTGATCAGCAGGTTCAAGCCGCCCAGCTTCATGAACACCAGGCAGTTCGCCGTCAGGCAGAAGATGTGGTAGAGCGGCAGTGCCGTGACGACCGCTTCCTTGCCGAGCTCGAGCCCGTTGCCGACCCAGGCATGCGCCTGTTGCAGATTGGCGATCATGTTGCCGTGGCTCAGCACGGCGCCCTTGGCCACGCCGGTGGTGCCGCCGGTATATTGAATGAAGGCGATGTCGTCGTGCGTGAGGGCCGGTTCGTTCAGCGCCAAATGGGTGCCCTTGGCCAATGCCGCGTTGAACGGCACCGCGTGGCCGATATGCCATGCGGGCACCATTTTCTTGACCCGTTTGACGACGAAATTGACGATCCAGCGTTTGGGCGCGCTCACCATGTCGCCGATCTGCGTGGTGATCACGTGCTTGACCGGCGTGCGCGCCACCACCTGCTGCAAGGTGGCGGCAAAATTCTCGACCACCACGATCACCTCGGCACCAGCGTCCTGCAATTGATGCTCGAGTTCCGGCGCGGTATAGAGCGGATTCACATTGACCACCACCATGCCGGCGCGCAACACGCCGAACAGCGCGACCGGATATTGCAGCAAATTCGGCATCATGATCGCTACCCGCGCGCCCTTGGTCAGGCCTGGCAGCGACTGCAGATACGCGGCAAATGCGCGGCTTTGGGCGTCCAGTTGCGCATAGGTGAGGGTCGTGCCGAGATTGCAAAAGGCCGGCCGTTGCGGAAATTTGGCGCAGCTTTGGTGGAACACGTCGACCAGCGACGAAAACTCGTCCATGTCGATTTCGGCGGGCACCCCGGGCGGATAACTCTTCAACCAAACCTTTTCCATAGACTCCTCCTCTACGTCCATATGGAT
The DNA here is from genome assembly GCA_018971155.1 of Burkholderiales bacterium. GTDB lineage: Bacteria > Pseudomonadota > Gammaproteobacteria > Burkholderiales > Burkholderiaceae > Pandoraea. Next base: position 2,361 of record JAGXBI010000091.1, on the reverse strand, counting down.
TATCGTCAGCGGTGCCGCCAGCTATGCCTGCCGGCGTGGCGCCGCTTGGGAATCCCGGTAGGATACCTTGCGCCACACGCCCTGCACACTCGCCAAAGGCCGCCAAGCGGCGGATTTGCATGGAGTAAACGTTCTAACTCGAGTTCTCCCCGGCGGTTGCGGCGAGCCCGCCGTTTCCTTGGCAGACCGGCCTTCGCCGCCGGTTTGGATTATGAGATTCAAAAAGTACTTGCATGAAAAGACGGAATCGGGGCATAATTTCGCTCCTACGACGCGGCTGTAGCTCAGTTGGATAGAGTACTTGGCTACGAACCAAGGGGTCGTGGGTTCGAATCCTGCCAGCCGCGCCACCTATTTACGGGCCTTCCAGTCGGAAGGCCCGTTCTCTTTTCAGGCCACTGCAGCTAAATTGCAGCTACCTTGGGCCGAAACCAGCGACAACGGCTGTACCCACTGCGCCAGGTGATCGACCGACAGGTGGGCATAACGCTGCACCATCTCCATCGTCTCCCAGCCCCCCAGCTCCTTGAGCACGTGCAGCGGCGTGCCGGTTGCAACCAGTGCGGCGGCTCGACGTTTGCGATGGCGGCGGCGCTATGTCCGAGCGTGAAGTGCCCGCTGGCAGGCTGCGAGCAGAGCGCCGACGAGCAGAATCACCGCCGAATAGACGAGCCCGCGGGTGAGTCCTGCACTATCGGAAATCCAGCCGATCACCACCGGGCCTGCGATCTGGCCTGCCGCGAACACGATCGTAAACGCGCTGATGCCATTGGTCCAAGCCTCGGGCGGCAGGTTGTGGCGAACGAAGGCGGTGGTCGATGCGACCGCCGAGAGGAAGGTCGCGCCGAACAGCGCACCCGAGATGAACGCTGCCAGAGGATGAGCTATCAGGGCCGGCATGAGTGTCGCGATGCCGAGCAATGCGTTGAATGCAGCCAGCGCCTGTCCGCCGCGTGTGCGATCGAGGAATTTCGACCAGATGTTCGCGGAAAACACCGTCGCAATCCCAAGCACGATATAGAACCCCGAGATTACGCCACTGCTCATGTGATCGGCACGCAAAAGCGCGATGATGAATGTCATGTAGCCGATATAGCCGACGCCGAAAAGGCCATAGCCTCCCAGCGCCAGGCCAAACTGATGCCACCGCACGCGATTCGCTCCACGGCTTGCCTGCCCCGAGGCAAGCCGGCGTCCGGCATCGGTGCCGCGAGCTGTCGCGCGTGCGACGAGTACGCAAACTGCGCAGGCCGCCGCGAGCGCGAACCAGGCCGGCTGCCAGCCGTGCCGGATTGGCTGCAGCACGGCGGGTACCAGGATCGACGACAGGATAATGCCGTATCCCGTGCCGCCGTAATACAGGCCCAATATCAGACCGCCCGACGTGGGCGCGGCCGTTGCGAGTCGCGCGGCCAGCACACCCCCGCTGACAAAGATCAGAGCGCTGGCCACGCCGGTCGCCAGGCGCAGGGTCAGAAGCATGGGCGAAGAGGACACGAGTCCGCAGGCGGCTACCAGCACGACCGCCAGATATCCCCCGGCAAGAAAGAGCGCTGACAGAGAGAACTTGCGTGACAGGAGGGGGACCGCAAGCGCGCCCAGCAGGTAACCGATCGCGTTGGCGGTGTTCAGTGCCCCTGCCTGCGCGAAGCTCCAGCCGAGATCGGCTTTCATCGGTGGCAGCAGGAGCGCGTATGAGAAACGCGCGAGTCCGAGCGCAATGGCGCTGCCGAGCGATAGCCTGATCGCGGCGAGAATCGTCTTGATGCGGTCGTGGTCACCCAAGCGCATCTGGCTCACGTCCGGGCTGGTGTGACTGGCCTCGCGAATGTTCGATGGTTCTGCCGGCCGCGTATGCTGCTTCAATTCGTTCCCTTTCCCCGTCGCCTGAGCGATATAAGCCTCTGTTCCTCGTTTCTCGACGCATCATGCCATAGCCCGGATATGCGACAGCGTCGGCCGCGGCGCGGTCAATTCTCTCTGGCCGGGTTCGACAGGCTGCGGGCATTGCGATGATTTTGCCGGCAATAATTGCCATGCATTGGGCGGCTCGCTTATCGACTCGCTTTCGATAGCCGTCCAAGGCCTCTCAATCAGGGGCGATCACGCGCGGGCCATCGTCGATTACTGGCCCAGCATCCCGGCGGCGATGTTCACGCACAACCCCAGCACCGCGACGTCGAAATAAAAGGACAGGACGGACTGCGCCAGCACGCTGCGCCGCGCGCTGCGCCCGCGCAGGCTGATGTCGGCGGTTTGCGAGGCCACCGCGATCGTGAACGAGAAGTACAGGAAATCCCAGTAATCCGGCTGGAGCGCGCGGTCGGGAAAACCGAGTTCGGGCTCTTGCGAGACCGAGCC
>JAGXBI010000444.1 GCA_018971155.1 Burkholderiales bacterium | reverse complement strand
GCTGCGTGGCGGCGCTGGTCGAAGCCGGGTTGATCGCCAAGGTCCGCCTGAGTGCCAACAAGCGCATCACGGCGCTGACCCTGACCGAAGCGGGGCGCGACGCCTACGAGCGCGCACGCCTTGGGGGACAGCGATACAACCGGGAATTCACCGCATGCCTGAGCGACCAGGAGGCGGAGTTGTTCGAGCGACTGCTGGTAAAGCTCGAGCGGCAGGCCAGGACATTGACACAGCGCGAGATCGAAAAAAGCGGCGGTGCGCCGGGCGACGACAGCAATTAGGAGACCCCGGACGAGACTCGTCGAGATTTTGCTTGAAACCGCCGGATCATTTATTTAATATGTTAAGTAAATAACCGGCGCGCTTCGATCCGTGCCGCAGCCATTTCTGGAGAGAGATATGCGACAAGCCCGGATAGCCGTGGGAGCGACTCCGCCGAGGCAAGTCGGCGTGGCGGCCGGCTCGCTGCTGCCGTTCGACGCGCACGGCACCTACGCCGAGGGCACCTTCACGTGGCTGCCGCCAGTGACCGGCACCGTGTACGCAACGCTGCTGAACTTTCGTGGCGCTCTCCACGCGCTGGGAGAGAGCGTGCACGCCGCGCCGTATCTGGCGCCGCCCAACGCCCCCATTCTCTATTTGAAGCCGGTCAATACGCACGCCGGGCATGGTGCCGCCGTTGCGCTGCCGCCCGGCGAAGATGCGCTGCGGGTCGGCGCGTCGCTGGCGATCGTGTTCGGGCGCCAGGCCACGCGTGTCGACGCGCGCGATGCGCTCGACTACGTTGCCGGGTACACCGTGGCGGCCGACATCAGCGTGCCGCACGACAGCTATTATCGTCCGGCGGTGCGGCAGCAATGCCGCGACGGCTATTGCCCGCTCGGGCCATGGATCGTCGCCGCGGCCGACGTGCCGAATCCGGATGCGCTGGCCATCACGGTAAGGGTCAACGGCCAGATACGCCAGCAAAACCACACATCGAACCTGATCCGGCCGGTGGCGCAACTGATCGCCGAGGTCACCGCCTTCATGTCGTTGCGGGCCGGCGACGTACTGCTGGTGGGCGTGCCCGAGGGTGCACCGCTGGCGCACGCGGGAGATCGCATCGAGATCGATATCGAAGGCGTCGGGGTGCTCGCGCACAGCGTCGCGGCTGCCGCGCAAGGAGGCGAGTAAGCGATGAAGACCGCACGCGTGGCCTATGACGGCCTGATCCATCTGGCTCATCCGGCGCAGGCCGGCTTCCTGCGCCTGGCGGACGGCCGCCAGGTCGCCGAGACCGAGGTGACCTGGTTGCCGCCGATCGAGCCGCGCACCACCTTCGCGCTCGGGCTGAACTATGCGGATCACGCAAAGGAGCTCGCCTTCAAGGCGCCAGAGGAGCCTCTGGTGTTCCTAAAGGGTCCCGGGACATTCATCGGACACCGCGCTCGCACCGTGCGCCCCGACGGCGTGAAGTACATGCATTACGAATGCGAACTGGCGGTGGTGATCGGAAAAACCGCGCGCGGCGTCAGGGCGCGCGACGCCTACGAGTACGTGCGCGGCTATACGGTGGCCAACGACTATGCGATTCGCGACTATCTAGAAAACTATTACCGGCCGAACCTGCGGGTGAAAAATCGCGACACCTGCACACCGCTCGGGCCCTGGCTGACCGATCGCGACGACATCGCCGACCCGATGAATCTGACGCTGCGCACCACGGTCAACGGCAAGCTCACGCAAGAGGGCTCGACACGCGACATGATTTTCAGCATTCCGTGGCTGATCGAATATTTCAGCGGTTTCATGACACTCGAAGCCGGCGACATGATTCTGACCGGCACGCCCCAGGGCCTCGCGGACACCCGGCCCGGTGACGAAATCGTCACCGAAATCGAGGGCGTCGGACGCCTGGTGAATACCATCGTCGCCGAACACGACTATTACGGCGCACGCTGAACGCGCCGCCGCATCTGGAGAAACGGACCATGATCAAGCATTGGATCAACGGCAAGCAGGTCGACAGCCGCGAGACGTTCATCACGCTCAACCCCGCGACCGGCGAGGAAATCGCCGCGGTCGCCGCGGGCGGCGAAGCCGAAGTCGAGGCGGCGGTGGCCGCGGCCAAGGCAGCGTTCCCCGGGTGGGCCAATACGCCGGCCAAGGAGCG
>JAGXBI010000090.1 GCA_018971155.1 Burkholderiales bacterium | reverse complement strand
TTACCTGCAAAACATTGCGCGCTTGTCTTCGATCATGCGGCATGCCGGCCTGCACGTGCGCCTGGGCAGTCTGTCTCCGGATATTACCGAGCCGACCACGGTCGAGCTGCCGGACGGCCAGCAACTCGTGATCGAACCGCTCGAGCGGACTTCGCGTCGGCTGGGCCTGAAAAACTTCGATCCTTGCTCCATTCTCCTGAACAACGATCTGTCGACAGGTATTCCGCCGATCCTGGAAAATCTGCACGAGCAGTATCTGTTGCCGCCATTGCACGCAGGATGGGCGGTGCGTCGCAAAAGCCAGCATTTTGCATGTTATGACGATGTTGCAAAGAAGTTTGCCAAACTGATCGACGTCGACCAGTGGATGCTGAATCCCTATTTCACCAAATGCAGCGGTATCGATTTTCAGCACAGCACCGGCGAGGAATGCCTGGCTGACAGCGTTGACGCGCTGTTCAAAAAGATCAACAAGAAATATCGCGAGTACGGTATCGAAGAAAAGCCCTTTGTCGTTATCAAGGCCGATGCCGGAACGTACGGCATGGGTGTGATGACGGTGCGCGATGCCGCGGAAGTCAAACACTTGCCGCGCAAGGAGCGCAATCGGATGAGCGTGGCGCAGGAGGGGTTGCCCGTGAGCGACGTCTTGCTGCAGGAGGGAGTCCACACGTTCGAGAAAATCAATGAAGCCGTCGCGGAACCGGTGGTGTATATGATCGACCGTTACGTGGTTGGTGGATTTTATCGGGTTCACACGGGACGGGCGATTGACGAAAACCTCAATGCGCCGGGCATGCATTTCGTGCCGCTGGCGTTCGAGCATACGGCCTTGCCGGATGTGCATGCCAAGCCGGGTGCGGCGCCGCCCAATCGGTTCTATATGTATGGCGTTGTGGCGCGCTTGGCGTTGTTGGCCGCATCGCTTGAGCTGGAGCGTACGGATCCGGATCAAGAAGTGTATTAAAAAAATGTGCCCGGCCGGCCCCCCGACAAGCCGGGCACTATATTTGCCGCACATGCGAGCGATGTGCGGCAAATTCTCGCACCGCATACGCGGTGGGCGCAGAACCTTATTATCGACTCCCTGATTTGCCTGTCTTGCCGGTTGACCTTGCAAGCGTTCAATCGTGTTCGCGCCACAGAATGATGCTTGCTTTCCCGGATCGAAACATCCCCCGATGGGGGGATAAATGGCGAAGCAAGTTCAATATCAGATTGCTCTTATAAGGATCGGTGTGGGTAAACAGGCCAATTTCACTGCGTATCTCGATCAATTGTGCCGTACCGGCTGGGATAGCCGGATCGTCATGCCCGATGTGCTGGCTGCGTTGCGGATGCTGATCCCATCCAGTGCGGCCGGCTGCCTTTGGCTGGATTCGCGCGCCCGGCCCGCGGACTTCTGGCTACCCTCGCTGACCCTGGCGCAGCGTTGCCAATTGGCTACCCGACTGCGCCGGCTCGGTGCGATGGGTGCGGAACCCGCGGGTGAATCGGATCTCCAGCGTTATCTGTTGGGGCCGGGGGCATTCGGGCATGTGCTGGACATCTGGCTCCAGCGCGAACATCGCGCCCATGCCGTACTGCTGTTGTTCAGGTCTCCATCGGAAAGCCGCTTCGGTCGGCGCGAGCGCGAACGGGTCGCGCAGTGGCTGCCGCTGCTCACCCAACTGGCCGCGCCCGAGCGCGCGGTGCCTGTATTTCGCGACAGCGGCACGGATGGCACGCTGGTAATTCGCCACGGACTTCCTCAATGGAGCGACGCGGCCGCCGAGCAATTGCTCCAGCAACGACTGCGCTGCGCCCCTGGCGGCGGATGGCTCGATATCGCGCCGGTGGCACGATGCTGCAACGAGTTGGCCGGACTGATCGATCAGGGTGGAGAGCGCGCCGCGCCCGTCGAGCGGTCGATGACCGTTCCGGGCGGGCGCGTGCGACTGCGTGCCGCGCGGCTGTCGGCCTGCGGCGGGCGGCGCGATGCCGCGGTAAGCGTCACCTTGCGCGAACAAATACCAACGGAGCTCTATGTGCTGCGGTGCCTGCGAGATACGACGTTGTCGCCGGCCCAGCGGCGCATCGCTTGCCGGCTCGCGGCCGGGGCCTCGCGTGACGAAGTGCGGCGCGGTTGCCGCATTGGGGCCGAAACGATGAAAACCCACTTGCGGCAAATTCGCAGCCGCCTGCACGGTCAGCATGCGGCCGATCTGTTGTCGCTGATCGGCGTCTGACGGGGCGCGGCTGGTCTGCTCGGGGGCTCAAGCGCACTTGGGTGCGCTCGGCTAAAATGAAGTTTTCGCTCGTCGCAACTGTGCAATGCATATTCTCTTTATTGCCGACCCGCTCGACCATTTCAAAATCTACAAGGATACGACCTTTGCGATGATGCGCGAGGCGGCGGCCAGGCAGCACGAAATCTACGCTTGCGGGCCCGGTGATCTGGCATGGCAGGGCAGCCGCGTCGAAGCCCGGGGCACGCACATCCGGCTGACCGGCGACGCCCATGCGTGGTACGAGGAGCTTGAAAGCAAGGTGCTCGCACTGTCGGACTTCGACGCGATCCTGATGCGCAAAGACCCGCCGTTCGACATGGAGTATGTGACGTCGACGTGGCTGCTGGAGGTGGCGGAGCGTGCCGGCGCCAAGGTCTTTAACAAGCCGCAGGCGATCCGGGATCATTCCGAGAAAGTCGCGATCGCCGAATTCCCGCAGTTCATGCCGACGACTTTGGTGACGCGGGACGAGAAGCGCTTGCGCGCGTTCCACGCCGAGCATGGCGACATCATTCTCAAGCCGCTCGACGGTATGGGCGGAACCGGTGTCTTTCGCATCACGCCCGAAGGAATGAACCTGGGATCCGTCATCGAGACCCTGAGCGAGAATGGACGGCGGTCGGTGATGGCGCAGCGGTTCATCCCCGAAATCAGCGCCGGCGACAAACGCATTCTGGTGATCGCTGGCGAAGTCGTGCCGTACTCGCTGGCGCGGATCCCTCAGGGCGGCGAAGTGCGCGGCAACCTGGCAGCGGGCGGCTTGGGCAAGGCGCAGCCGCTGACCCCGCGTGATCGCGAGATTGCCCGGGAACTCGGGCCGCGATTGTGGGCGCGCGGCCTGTTGCTGGTCGGTCTGGATGCAATCGGCGATTACCTGACCGAAATCAATGTGACGAGTCCGACCTGTTTTCAGGAAATCACGCAACAGACGGGTTTTGATGTCGCTAAAATGTTCATAGATGCTTTGGAGCGGGCCGTCTGACCGCGGCCGCCCGCGTCCATCCACCATGAAGCCTGGCGAGGCAAAAATCGGGCTTTTGGCCCTGTTACAATGCGTTCCTCGGAAACTTATCGCGGTAAAACATGGCTGCTCACGTCCAGGCGTGAACGGACACATGAAGGCCAGGCTGGTATGGCAGGAATCTTAATAGTCGCTCACGCTCCGTACGCTACGGCGCTGCGGGAATGTCTTTCTCACATCTATTGCGGTTGTCCCTCGCATATTGGCGCGCTCGACGTCGAGGCGGACCAGGATCCGGCTGCCCTGCTGGTTGCCGCCCGTGAACAGGTTCAGGCACTGCGAGAAGACAACGGCATGCTGGTGCTTACCGATCTGTTTGGCGCTACGCCATCGAATATCGCGGCGCAGCTCGCGGCGCCGGATGTCCGCGTGTTGGCGGGCGTCAACCTGCCGATGCTGATCAAGGCGGTCTGCTATCGCACGGTGCCGCTCGAGACGCTGGTCGATAAGGTGCTGGCCGGGGGCGCGCAGGGTATTTTGCAAGTTGGGGCGTGCTCCGCGCCGTCCCTTCAATCATCATGAAGTAAATACATGCTCCGACAAGAAACCAAAATAATCAACAAACTTGGCCTGCATGCGCGTGCATCGGCAAAGCTCACGCAACTGGCCGCGCGTTTCCAAAGCGAGGTCTGGCTCAGCCGGAACGGGCGTCGTATCAACGCAAAGAGCATTATGGGCGTTATGATGCTGGCAGCCGGTATTGGGTCCACGATCGAGGTGGAAACCGAGGGCGAGGATGAGGCGCAAGCCATGGACGCCATCCTCCAGCTGATTGCCGATCGATTCGGCGAAGGGGAATAGGCGAGGCCTTGCGCCGAGCTTGAAATGCCGTTGGCGACTGCCGAAGATCGGGAACGTATCGGCGGTTTCCGGCGCCCACGACAATAAAATCGGGAGTCCCGCGTGTCGTTCACCTTGCATGGAATACCGGTGTCTCAAGGCATCGCCATCGGACGTGCCTACCTGCTTGCCCCAGCCACACTGGATGTCCCGCATTACCTGATCGAGTCCTCGCAAGTCGAGAGCGAAATGGCGCGCTTTTACGAGGCGCGGCGTGCCGTGCAGCAGGAACTCGATACGCTCAAGGCCGAGTTGCCGCCCGATGCACCCGGTGAAATGTCCGCGTTCCTCGATGTTCACTCCCTGATCGTCAACGACGCCATGCTCGCCGACACGGCGCTCGACTTGATCCGCTCGAGCCATTACAACGCCGAGTGGGCGTTGATGACACAGGTCGAGGCACTGATCGCCCGTTTCGAGGACATCGAGGACGAATACCTGCGGGAACGCAAGGCTGATATCGAACAGGTGGCCGACCGCATGCTGAAGGTGCTGGCGGGAGCGCCTGGCATCCGCTCGGTGGCGGTTCAGGCGCCTCGCGATGACATGATCGTGGTGGCGCGCGATATCGCGCCGGCCGACATGATGCAGTTCAAGACCCAGGTGTTTCGAGGCTTCGTGACCGATCTGGGCGGCAAGACGTCGCATACTGCCATCGTGGCGCGCAGCCTGGGCATTCCTGCGGCCGTGGGGGTGCAGCACGCCAGCCAATTGATCGAGCAGGGCGATCTGATCATTATCGACGGAGATCAAGGGGTGGTGATCATCGATCCGGCGCCAATGATCCTGGAGGAGTATCGCTACCGCCAAAGCGAAAAGGTGCTCGAACAGCGGCGGCTGCAGCGCTTGCGCTATTCGCCCGCGCAAACCATCGACGGCACGCCGGTGGCGCTGCTGGCAAACATTGAGTTGCCGGAAGACGCCGAGGCGGCGGTCGCCGCCGGCGCGGTGGGGGTGGGTTTGTTCCGCAGCGAATTCCTCTTCATGAACCAGGCCGACATGCCGGATGAAGAGGCGCAATTCGAAGCTTACCGCCGCGCGGTTGCCACCATGCAGGGGTTGCCGGTGACGATCCGCACGATCGACGTCGGCGCGGATAAAGCGCTGGATAGTCACGAAAGTTACGAGAACGGCGCGAATCCGGCGATGGGGCTGCGCGCAATTCGCTGGAGCCTGTCCGAGCCGCGCATGTTTCTGACCCAGTTGCGGGCGCTGCTGCGTGCGTCGGCCCTCGGGCCCGTACGCATTTTGTTCCCGATGCTCGCCCATGCCCAGGAAATCGATCAAACACTCGAGCTGGTGCAGGAGGCCAAGCGGCAGTGTGACGCGGCCGGATTGGCTTACGATCCGAATATCAAGCTGGGCGCGATGGTCGAGGTGCCGGCGGCGGCGTTGGCGTTGCCCATGTTTCTCAAGCGGCTCGATTTCCTCTCGATCGGCACCAACGACTTGATCCAGTACACGCTGGCAATCGATCGCGCCGACAATGCGGTTGCGCATCTTTATGATCCGATGCATCCGGCCGTGCTGCAATTGATTGCGCGCACGATTCGGGAGGCCCGAGCCGCCGGCGTGCCGATCGCCGTGTGCGGCGAGATGGCCGGCGACCCGATGCTCACGCGCCTCTTGCTGGGCATGGGGCTGCGCGAGTTTTCCATGCATCCGAGCCAGATTCTCCAGGTCAAGCAGGAGGTGCTGCGGGCTTATTTGCCGGCGTTGGAGCCGGTAGTCAAGGATGTGCTGGCGGCCGTCGAGCCGGAGGATCTGCAGGCTGCGCTGACGCGGCTCGCCGCTGTCTAACCGCGCCTCATTGCGGTGAACGGGCCGGACGGCTCGCGCAGACCGGACAGGTCGGGTTGGCAGCGCAGCGCATCGTGTTCCACTCCATGGTGCGCGCATCGAGCATCAGCAGTCGCCCCGCCAGCGATACCCCGATCCCGGCAATCAGCTTGAGCGCCTCGGCCGCCTGCACCGCACCGATGATGCCGACCAGCGGTGCGAACACGCCCATCGTTGCACATTGCTGTTCGGTAAATTCCTGATCGGCAGGGAAAAGACACTCATAGCAGGGGGAGGCGTTGTCGCGCGGGTCGAACACGCTTACCTGCCCATCGAAACGCAAGGCGGCGCCGGCAACGAGCGGCACTCCCCGGCTGACGCAGGCCCGATTGGTTGCATGTCGTGTCGCGAAGTTATCGCTGCAGTCGAGCACCACCGAAGCCTCGGCCACCATTTCTTCCAGCACCGCCTGATCGGCACGCAGCACAACCGCATCGACCCGCACCTCGGGATTGATCAATGCCAGGCGGGCCTGCCCGGATGCCGCCTTGGGTTGGCCGACGCTTTGCGTGTCATGCAGGATCTGTCGCTGCAGATTGGTCAGATCAACGGTGTCGTCATCGAGCAGCGTGAGCTTGCCGACGCCGGATGCGGCCAGGTAAAGGGCTGCGGGCGAGCCCAGCCCGCCGGCGCCGACGATCACCGCATGGGCGTCCATCAGGCGTTGCTGGCCTTCAATACCGATCTCATCGAGCAGGATATGGCGGGAGTAACGCAGTAACTGTGAATCGTCCATGGATGCGGCGCGATAAAGTGCAGACGTAAAAAAGCCGGACCGGCGATTGCCAGGTCCGGCTATCAGTGTAAGTCAATTACTTCTTGCCGGCAGGCGCCTTGCTGGCGGGGGCCGGCGCCGCGGGTGCGGAAGCGCTGCCCGGGGCCTGCGTCGAGGTCGTTGCGTCGGCCGTTGCAACCGGCGACTTGGAGCGCTGGACCGGCTCGCCCTTCAGTTCGTGCAACGCCTGTTGCAGCATGAAGTCGCCCGGGCTGCCGAAGTCCGGCAGGCGCGCGTTGCTTTCTTTTTCGAGCTCCGCGGGGGTCTTCTTGGCGTTTTCGATCTCGAGCCGGCGCAGCGCTTCGAGGCGTAATTTCTCGCGTTGCTCGATTTGCTTCTGCTCGTTCGGGTCCTGCAGGTTGTGCAGGTGATTCGAATAATCGATTTCGCGCGTGGCCAGGATATCGTCCGGATCGCCATTCGCGCTTTGATCAACCGGAATATCCGGCGTGATGCCGATCGATTGAATCGAGCGCCCGCTCGGCGTGTAGTAGTAAGCCGTGGTCAGGCGCAGCGCTGTGTCCGGCGACAACTGGCGCACGGTTTGCACCGAACCCTTGCCGAAGGTCGTTTTGCCCATGATGATCGCGCGCTTGTGATCCTGCAGCGCGCCCGCAGTGATCTCGGAGGCTGACGCGGTGTAGGCATTGACCAGCACCACCATCGGCACGGTCTTGAAGATCGCCGGTTCGTCCTTGAGCGGATCTTCGGGGCTGGCGCTCAAGCGATAGTTGTCGAAGTTTGCACGATAGGTCTGCTTGGCGTCCGCGATCTGGCCGTTGGTGGTGACGACGACCGCATCCGGCTTCAGGAAGGCCGCCGACACGCCGACCGCCGATTGCAGAATGCCGCCGCCGTTATTGCGCAGGTCGAGCACCAGGCCTTTCAGATGCGGCTGCTCCTTGGCGATTTGCTGAAGGGTCTTGGCGAGATCCGGAACGGTGCGCTCCTGGAAGCTCGTGATGCGAACCCACGCATAGCCGGGCGAGACGATCTTGAATTTTACGCTGTGCACTTTGATGATGGCGCGGGTGATCGTCACCGGGAAGGTCCGCTGGTCAGTCTTGCGATAGATCGTCAGCGTGACCTTGGTGCCGGGCGCGCCGCGCATGTTCTTGACCGCCTGATCCAGCGACATGCCCCGCACCGGCTTGTCGTTGATGCTGGTGATCAGGTCGCCCGGGCGCAAGCCTGCGCGGAACGCCGGCGTGTCTTCGATCGGGGCGATGATCTTCACCATGCCGTCTTCCTGGCCGATTTCGATACCGAGGCCGGCAAATTGCCCGTTGGTCTGCTCCTGCAGCTCCTTGTAATCCTTTTTGTCCAGATACGCGGAGTGCGGATCGAGACTGGCAACCATGCCCTTGATGGCTGCCGTGATCAGTTTCTTGTCATCGACCGGCTTGACGTATTCCTGCTTGATCTGGCCGAATACCTCGGCAAACAGGCGCAACTGGTCCAGCGGCAAGGGAGCGGGCGCGCTTTGCGCGGATGCCAGCGAAAAAGCCAATGTGGCCGCAATGCCCGTAATCAGGCCCAGCGTGATAAGGCCGATGTGTTTGAGGTGTTGGCGCATAGGGGGATCAATTCCGGTTTGATGGTGCGTCGATAATCGGGAAATCAACGCACAATTCGCGAAGTATAACCTTTTGCCGGGCCGGCGACGCGGCCTTCGCATTCGACCGGCACCCGCGCCGGTGGTTCTCGCGGGTGCCCACGAATCCCAAAAACAGTGTCAGGTTAGCGCGCCTTGCCCTGGCTGGCTACCGATGCCATGGCGCTGGCGATCTCGGCCTGGTTGCCAAGGTATTCGTGGCGCAGCGGTTTGAGATTCTCGTCCAGTTCGTAGACGATGGGAATGCCGTTCGGGATGTTAAGGTTGACGATGTCCTGATCCGATACGTCGTCCAGATACTTGATCAACGCGCGCAGCGAGTTGCCGTGGGCGGCAATGACGATGCGCTTGCCCGAGCGGATGGCCGGGGCGATCGATTCATTCCATACCGGCATGACCCGGGCAACGGTATCCTTAAGGCATTCGGACAGCGGGATTTCTTCACGCTTGAGCCTGGCGTAGCGCGGGTCGCTGCAAGCGTCGCGCGAATCGCCTGCGGTCAGGGCCGGCGGCGGGGTGTCATAGCTGCGGCGCCACACCAGAACTTGCTGATCGCCATATTTGGCGGCCGTCTCGGCTTTGTCGAGTCCAGTCAGGGCGCCATAATGCCGCTCGTTCAGGCGCCACGAGTGAACCACCGGAATCCACATCAGATCCATTTCGTCCTGGACGTGCCACAACGTGCGGATGGCGCGCTTTAGCACCGAGGTGTAGGCCAGATCGAAAACGTAACCGGCTTCCCGCAACAGCTGGCCGGCATGGCGCGCCTCGGTAGCCCCCTTCTCGGTGAGGTCGACGTCGACCCAGCCTGTAAAGCGGTTTTCCTTGTTCCACAGCGATTCGCCATGACGGATGAGCACGAGTTTGTACATAAGAAGTTCAATTAGAGTAAAAAATCTGTGCGCGCAGCCCGGGACGACAGGCACGCCAAACGGATTATTTTATAATGGTTGGATTATTTTGAATTTTTCGGGTGGTTCGTGAAGTTTTTTGCTGATTATTCCAATCTCGTCCTGATCGCGATCGCCCTGATTTCCGGTGGGTTGCTGGCTTGGCCTGTATTGTCGCGGCGCGGCCGCGGGGTGTCGATTGTCGAAGCGACGCAATTGATCAATCGCCGGCATGCACTGATTCTCGACGTGCGCACCGACGAGGAGTTCGGCGGCGGCCATTTGCCTCAGGCCCGGCACGTGCCGCTCGAAGAGCTCGAGAAAAAGGCCGGTCAGGTGGCCAAGAACAAGACGACACCCGTTTTGCTGGTGTGCCGCAGCGGCCAGCGTTCAGCGAAGGCGCAGACGATTCTGCGCCAGCTCGGCTACGCCGAAGCCTTCAGTCTGCAGGGCGGCGTCGAGGCATGGCAGCAAGCCGGCCTGCCGATCGTGAAATAAGGAATTTGCAATGGCCAAAGTCGTAATGTACAGCACTCAAGTGTGCCCCTATTGCCAAATGGCGGAGCGCCTGCTTCGCTCGCGCGGCGTGGAGCACGTGGAAAAAATCCTGATCGACAAGGAACCCGGCCGACGGGAGGAAATGATGGCTCGCACCGGGCGCCGCACGGTCCCGCAGGTGTACATCGACGATCGGCATATCGGCGGGTACGACGATCTCTCGGCTCTCGACAGAGCCGGCGGCCTGGTGCCTTTGCTGCAGCAAGTCGCCTAGGCTCCCGGCCTTGATGGCTCCATCGGCCGCGCGCATGCGCGGCTGTTCATTTTTCAAGGAAATCCCATGTCCGACCAGCAACAGCCGTTTTTCAACATTCAGCGCGTCTATCTCAAGGATTTGTCGCTGGAGCAGCCCAATTCGCCGGCCATTTTCCTCGAGCAGGATCTGCCGACGGTTGAAGTGCAGGTCGACGTGGGCGCCGAGCAACTGGCCGAAGGTGTGTTCGAGGTCGTCGTGATCGGCACCGTAACGGCCAAGGTCAACGAGAAAGTCGCATTTCTGGTCGAAGGCAAGCAAGCCGGGATATTCGACATTCGCAATGTGCCCGCCGAGCAACTCGATCCGCTGATCGGCATCGCTTGCCCGACGATCATCTATCCGTACTTGCGCTCGAACATCGCCGATGCGATCAGTCGCGCCGGATTCCAGCCGATCCATCTGTCGGAAATCAATTTCCAGGCGCTCTACGAGCAACGTCTGGCCGCGCTGGCCGAGCAGCAGGGCGAGGCCGGCGCCGATGGCAGCGGGATCGTGCTGCCCGACGGCTCGTCCGCGCGCCCTCACTGAGCGCACGGCCAATCGCCCTTCCGCCACGAAATCCATGAGAGTCTCGGTTTTTGGCGCAGGCGCGTGGGGCACCGCCCTGGCAAGCCACATCGCACAGCGCCATGACGTGCTGCTGTGGGCGCGAGACGCCGGGCGCGCCGCCGAATTGGCGGCCACTCACGAGAATGCCGTGTATTTGGCGGGTTGCGCGCTGACGCCGGCACTGCGCTTTGGTGCCGATTTCGATCGCGCGCTGGCTCACGCGACCGGCGCCGACGCGCTGTGCGTTGCTGCCGTGCCGGTGGCGGGCTTGCGCGGATTATGCGAGCGCCTGCGCGACGGCGGCGCCGCGCCCAGCCAGTTGCTTTGGCTTTGCAAGGGTTTCGAGGCCGACACCGGACTGCTGCCGCACCAGGTTGTCGCGGCAGTCCTGGGAGACGAGGTGGCGACGCACTCCGGCATCCTTTCGGGGCCGAGCTTTGCGCGGGAAGTGGCTCAGGGGCTGCCGGCCGCGCTCACTGTCGCGAGCCGC
>JAGXBI010000443.1 GCA_018971155.1 Burkholderiales bacterium | reverse complement strand
AAGGTGCTGATACCGTGCGCCTGCGCCAGCTGGCGGATCGACGGCATGCGCGTGCCGCCGTGCAGCACGGCGCTGTGTCGCGCGCGCTCGATCTCGCGCACGATCTGTTCGACCAGCGATGCGGGCTGGCCGCGATCGAGCGCCAGGCGTAGCGGTTGACTCATGGTGGGGGACTCCGGCAGCGCAGGCCGGCCGGACATCGGCTGTTGCCTGCACACTCATGGCATGGTGCCGATACAGAATACGCAGTTTCCGGTGAACTGTACATGTCTGTATTGGTCGCCGATGCTTAACATGGTGTTCGATGCGCCCGGCGAGGGTCCGCGGCGCGCTTTGAAAATCGAAGGAGATGAGCCGTGGAATTGCATGATGCGCCGCTCGATATGTCGGCATTCTGGATGCCCTTTACCGCCAATCGGGAATTCAAGCGGGCGCCGCGCCTGCTGGTCAAGGCCGAGGGCATGTACTACACCTCGCACGACGGCCGCCAGGTGCTCGACGGCACGGCGGGCCTGTGGTGCGTCAACGCGGGGCATTGCCGCCGCGAGATCGTCGAGGCCGTGCGGGCGCAGGTCGGCGAGATGGACTTCGCGCCGACTTTCCAGATGGGGCATCCGAAGGCGTTCGAGGCGGCCGCCAAGCTTGCCGAACTGACGCCGGGCGACCTGAAGCGGATTTTCTTCACCAACTCCGGCTCGGAGTCGGTCGACACCGCGCTGAAGATCGCGCTGGCGTATCACCGCGCGCGCGGCGAAGGCCAGCGCACGCGCTTCATCGGCCGCGAGCGCGGCTACCATGGAGTGGGCTTCGGCGGCATTTCGGTCGGCGGGATCGCACCCAATCGCAAGACCTATTCAGGCGCGCTGCTGCCGGCCGTCGATCACTTGCCGCACACCCTGAACCTGGCCGAGGCCGCGTTCACGCGCGGTCAACCGGCATGGGGCGCGCATCTGGCCGACGAACTCGAGCGGCTGGTGACGCTGCACGACGCCTCGACCATCGCCGCGGTGATCGTCGAGCCGCTGGCCGGCTCGACCGGGGTGCTGGTGCCGCCGCAGGGTTACCTGCAACGGCTGCGGCAGATCTGCGACAAGCACGGCATCCTGCTGATTTTCGACGAAGTGATCACCGGCCTGGGGCGGCTGGGCGCGCCATTCGCCTCTCAATACTTCGGCGTGACGCCCGATCTGATGACGCTGGCCAAGGGCATCAACAACGCGACGGTGCCGATGGGGGCGGTGGCCGCCCGGCAATCGATCCACGACACCATCGTCAATGCCGGCCAGGCCGGGGCGATCGAATTCTTCCACGGCTATACCTATTCGGGCCACCCGCTGGCGGCAGCGGCGGCCTGCGCGGCGCTCGACCTGTATCGCAGCGAGGATCTGTTCAACCGCGCCGCGCAAATGGCGCCCCATTTCGAGGATGCCATCCACGCGCTCAAGGGCCTGCCCGGCGTGCTCGACATTCGCAACCTGGGCCTGGTCGGCGGCGTCGAACTGCAGCCGCGCGCCGGTGCGCCGGGCGCGCGGGCGCACGAGATTTTCGTCAAATGCTTCGAGCAGGGCGTGCTGATTCGCTATACCGGCGATATTCTGGCGTTTTCGCCGCCGCTGATCGTCGAGCAGGCGCAAATCGCCCAATTGTTCGACGTGGTCGCGCAAGCCATCCGCACGACCGCCTGAGCGGGGTATCGGCCGCCACTGTCCACGAGGTCCGCGCATGAAGATCGTCATTGCCCGCATGAACCACGAGACCAATACGTTCTCGCCCGTGCCGACACCGCTGGCCGCATTCGGGCCGCGCGGGCCCGACTACGGCGACGACGCATACCGCGCCAACCGGGGCGCGCGCACGGCGATGGGCGCGTTCATCGAGCTGGCCGAACAGCACGGCGCCGAACTCGTCACGCCGCTGTCGGCCACCGCCAACCCGAGCGGTCCGGTGGCGGCCGAGGCCTACGACACGATGTGCGCGCGCATCGTCGAGGCGGCAGCCGGTGGCTGCGACGCCATCCTGCTGGATCTGCATGGCGCGATGGTCGCCGAGAACAGCGATGACGGCGAGGGCGACCTGCTGGCGCGCGTGCGGGCCGCGGCGCCCGGCGTGCCCCTGGCGGTCGCGCTCGACCTGCACGGCAACGTAACGCAGAAGATGATCG
>JAGXBI010000089.1 GCA_018971155.1 Burkholderiales bacterium | reverse complement strand
CGATCATGACGTCGCCGATCTCCGCATCGGCCAGCGCCGCGACCTTGTCGTTGCCCAGCTCGAACACCGTTTTAACCGTACCGCAGCCAAGCAATCGCCCGATCAGCGCCTCGAGCGGCTTGACTTCGCGGTTGCCGGCTGCATCGGCGGCGGTAAGCTCGCCCTGGTCGCCAATCTCGACAGAGACATCGAGCGCCGTCAAGTGCGGCGAAAAGCGCAGCCAGCGCACGCCGTTCGCCGTCTCGACCAGATCCTGTGCGATGCTCAACGGGCCATCCGGCGCGATCACTTCCGTGTTTAACGTATCGGCCAGTTGCTGGGCGTAGGCCCGATCGCCGCCCGCGCCGGCATGGTCGACGGCCAGGAAAATGATTTGCCCGACCTTCCACGAGAGATTGTGCTGCATAACGAACTGGTACGGTCCGACCGCTTTTCCCTGCTCGTCGAGCAACGTCGACTCCAGAGTGCCATGTGCTCGTACCCTAAAAGTGTCGGGTGGCGCCTCGACGTTAAGTTCGGACTGCCCGGGGATGTAGGAATAACTGAACAACGCTTTGACCGCTTCAACGCCATCCGCGCGCGGATCCCACACTTGCGCGATCCCTGCCTGTTGCGAATCGCTATTTGCCCCCAAACCCTGGCGCGGAACCCATTGCGCATCGAACGGCTCGACCCTCTCGCCGCCGAGCGTGATCGGAAAAGGAGTCACCGGCAGCGGCGCAAAATCCTGACCGATTTCATATGCGACGGTGACGTGTGCAACGTATGAATCGCCATAGGTCCACCCGGCGCCTTGCTGCCGCGCTTCTTCCCAGCGCGCCTTGAGCGCTGGCGCCTCGAAGCGAAGCACAATGCCGTTACCCAGCTTGAGCAGTTGCCAGACGGCGCTTGGATCGTCAGGCGGCACAATCGTCAACGGCTCGGTTTGCGGCGTGAATATCTCGCCGTCGCGCAGATCGTTCGGGCTGCGCACCACTGTCACGTGCATTTTATTCGGCGGCACCCAATTGATGTCGCCGGTCAGCGCCGACTGCCCCAGGTCAAGAATATGCTGCGCGCTGGCAGGGTCGACCGGGCGGGAGACGTACAGCCCTTGTTGGGGCGCGTCATTGGCGCTTTCGGTGGCCGATGGCGCGTCGGTGGCGACAGTCTGATGCCAATTCGCCTCCAGCGAGAGGCCGTCCTTGTTTTCCCCTTTGAACTCGAATTCGGCCGACAGTCCGTGTGCGGACAATGCGCGCGCGAGCGACCTCGCAAGCCGCGTTTGAGCCGGGTCGGTCTGATGTTCGAAGGCGTCGATCGCGGACTGGTCCACGATCGCCTCGATCGTCGCTCGACCGGTCGGAGCCAGGCCAATATCGAAGTGCTGCAACAGCGTTAGCAGCATTCGGCTACCGGCACCCGGCGGCAGGTCGCCACGATCGATCATGAAGATGTTGAATTTATCCGCGGCGGGATCCAGCAAGTAGCCTTCGGCGTCCACGTTGATCCCGACGCTCAGCTTCACCTTGGGATCGCTCGCGGAAAATAGGCCCAGCAAGCCGCGTCCATAGCCATAGGTCAACCCGAAACGCTCATGCTCCGAGTCGTTGAATGGCGTGCTGGCATGGTCGCCGGCGTCGCGCCCATCGGCGAACCAGTATCGCGGCACCGCGTGCTGAGGCGACGGCGCGGACAACTGGGCGACGAACTCTTGTGCGGTGCCGGGCGTCATTCCAATGTCCAGCAGTTGAGCCCGCAATAGATCGGGATTCAGTCCGCTGGCAGCTCGTCGGGTTCCCACTGAAGGGAATTGCTCCAATGCACCGATCCCTGAATTGGCCAGCCCCGCCGCTGGTGATTCGCTGGTCGGACCGCCCGGTGGCTGTTGCGCCTCCGGATAATAGGCTGCCGACACGGTGCTGCCGCCGACCGGCGACTCACCACTGCCCGGAGGCGACGTTTGCGTTTCGTCCCGGCCCCGCAGCAAGACCACCAGCGAGAGCTGCTCGCCGTGGTCATCGAAATGAAACCCCGAGATTTCGAGTCCATAACCCGGCAAGGCGCCGGTCAGCGACACGCCTAGCGGGGTCCGTGCGGGGTCGCCACGCTCTGCGTAGGCGGCCAGCAACGACGGCTCCATAATGTCCGGGAATACCAGCAGCGTGCCCGACGAGGGCAGTACGCCGTAGTGATCGAGCAGCGCCATCAACAGCCAGCCTTCGGCGCCAGGCGCTGTCCGGCCGGGTTTGATCTCGTGCACGTTGATCACGGCCGCCCCCTCGGCGGGAGAATTGTCCGTCGCACCGATTTGCACCTTCACACTGACGCCCGGGTCGCGGCTCGACGAGAGGAGCAACCAGTTGCCGCTGGCGCTCTTCTCATAGGTCAGCTCGAGGGAGCCGGCGCCCGATGTGTCGGCCGACGCGCCCGCCGGGACGGCTCCTGCATCTTCGGTCTGGCCTGGTGGCGCGGTATCGATAAAGCTATCGAGGCTGAAGCCGCGCAACCCTACCGGCAACGCCATCACGTCGATCGGCGTTGCGTCGCTGTGACAATACGTCCGTCCGAATTCCGACGATTGAACCAGCCGGTACTCGTTGCCCTGGCGAACGATGACCGCGCCGCTGTCGAAGCGCTGCGGCGAAGCCGCGGGCCCCCTGAACGTGCCGCGTCCGACCACGCGAACAGCCCAGCAGGTGTCGCGATCGTCGCGCTTGTAAAGACCGAAACAATCCGCGCCGAGATCGCCCACCGGGGTCATGTTGCCGCGAATGAAACCGATGTCGGAGTTGTAACAGTCGGTCAGGCCCAGCGACGTCGCGACATCGAGCACCGCCACGACCTGTGCATGATTGAGAGCCTCGGGCGTGCCCGCCAAATCCGTCACGGCGGCGCTCAGTGCGGCTGCCTGCGCCTCGGTGACCTCGTTGAAAATAATGACACCGCTGCCGTCGCCCGGCACCGCCTGCAGCGACTGGTCCTTGGCGTTATGGAAAACCACGCCGGTCTCGCCCAGCGGATTGCCCTGCCGATCGGGAATCGGCTGACCTTCGAGCAATGCGCCACCGGCATCGATCGTGCCAGCCGGGTAGACCAGCGGCTCGCCATCGGCCAGCGGCGGAATCGGCAGAATGAATTTCTGCGCAGTCGAAATCACCGGCACCGCGCGGGACATATCGAGATCTTCCGGACGCACGTTCATCTCGGCGGAGGCAACCACGGCACGGGATGGTTCTTCCTGCAATTGGGCTACGAAGGCTCGCGCCGTGTTCTCCGACAGACCGATGCGCAGCAACTCCGGATAGAGTGTGGACGGATCGATGCCGCGCATGGCCTGGTGGGTAATCTGCGAGATGTACGGCTCCATCGTCGCCACCGCCGGGTTGCCTGTCTGGGTCAGGCCGAGTTGCCATGCCTGCGGGTCGGTCAGCGGCGCCGGTGGCGCCGGGTGATATTGCGCGGATAGCGTATATCGATCCTGCGGCGGATCTCCCTCGTCCGGTGCATCTGGTGTATCCCGCGCACTCGAACGCTTGCCGAGAATTTCGTCACGCGCCACCTGTACGGCGTCATGGAACGCCGCCGAGCCCAGCATGCCCGGTGGCAACGCGGACAATTGTGCGTCGAGCTTGGCCTGTCGACGCGCGCTCTTGTCGAGATACATCAGTGCGTTGCGCAGAAATGTGCCGGCGTCGCGCCGCAATCGGTCGGCCACGAACGCGTCGAAATCAGCGTGTGCGCCGGGGTTCGCCGCATGCTGCCCGGATGCGGCGAGCGCGTTGCGCAGCTTGTCACCGAGTGAGCGTGCATAGACCGCACGCTGCGCCCAACGCGGAGCCAACCGATCCTCGGTCACCAGATATTGCGCGAACTTGCGCGCAACGGGCCCATAGACCGGGTGCGCCAGAATCGCTTGGGCTGTCGCGCCATCCGGCACCTCGCCCGTGACAGGTTGGTCGTTGACGGTACTCGCCGAACTTGTGTCGGTCGACGCCGGCGCAGGAGAAGGCTGCGCATCGCGCGCGCTCGTCCACGAGACCGAGCCGATGACCGGCTCGGGTGTCTGCGCCAATTGCGCCACGAACGCCTGCGCCGTATCGGTCGCGACGCCCTTGGCAACCAGCGCCGCGCTTAATGCATCGGGATCGAGCGCCCGCATGGCACTTTGCGTGCCCAACGAAGGGAATTGTTCCAGTGCTGCGACCGGCGGGCTGCCCGCCTGGGTCAGGCCGAGTTGCCATGCCTGCGCCTCGGTCAACGGCGCCGGTGGCGCCAAGTGATAGGCAGCCGACAGGGAGCGGCCGCCGCTGGCGTCGCCACCGTCTTGACCGTCCTCGCCCGAGCCGTCGTCGGCCGTCTTGCCGGGGCGTGGCGGCATATTGTCGGGCAGCCCGGCCTGTTCGGGCAAATCGCCCGGCCGCCCCCAATACCAGCCTTGCTGAATATCCACTCCCAAGGCGTCGAGCCGCGCGCTATCTTCTTCGGTTTCGACGCCCTCGCCGATCACTTTGATGCCCATGCGATGCATGTCGTCGACCACGAATTTGACGGCCTCGCGCACGGCAGGGTCGCCCAGCGCGGCTACCCACTCGCGGGCGATTTTGAGCGTGTCGAACAGCCGGGCGCCGGCCGCCTGCGCCTGCAGCCGGGAGACGTAGTCGAGCGAGCGTTGCTGATCGAAGTCGTCGATGGCGATCTCGTGGCCTCTGGCGCGCAGGCGGCGCAGCACGTCCCGCGCGACGCGCATATCCGGCAGATCGCCGGTCTCGGTGATTTCGAAGCTGATGCGACTGGCGGGCACGCCATAGGCCGACAGCAAGGCGTCGACGGTTGCCGGTAATGTACCGTCGTTGAGTACGGGCCCCGATAGATTAATGGCCAGGTTGGCATCCGGATGACCGGCCGCCGCCCGCACTGCCTCGGCAATGACCCACTGCGCCAGCGGAAGACTCAGGCCATGCGCCTCCAGGGCCGGGATGAATTGGTCCGGCCGCAGATCGGTGTGCCGGATCAATACTTCGTAATGCGATATTTCACCGCTCAGGCTGTCGTGCAGCGGCTGGTACTGCAACTTGAATTTGCCGTTTTCTATTGCATCGTCGAGCCAGTTCGTCCAGTATGCCTTCAAGTCGGGAAATGCGACGGCCTGCACCAGAGCCTGTGCCTGCGCCTGCCTGAGCGCGCGCTGATTCAGCCCCTGCTGCTGTGTAATATCGCCGTGCAGCGACTTGATGTATTTGCCGACGAAGAACGGCGTCATGTTGGCTCCGAGCGACGCCAGCTGGCTCCACTTTTGATAGCCGCTCATCTGATCCCAGTTGTGGATCAGCGCGGCGCCCTGAGTAGCCATCTGATACGTGCCGCCGATCATCGCCGGGCGGTTGATGCGGCTGGCCAGCGTGTCCCACTTCATCGCATCGGCCAGCATCCCCGCCCGCTCCGCCTCCGGCAGCGTCTTGGCCAGCATCAGCAGCCGCGCACCGCGCAGCGTCGCCCCGCTCGCCCCCAGCGCCAGCAGGCTCACCGTGCCCGCCACCCAGTCCTGGGTGGCCTGCCCGCCCGCGAACGGATTGATCGCCTGGCCGTGTTCCCCCAGGTTCGCCAGATCGTCGAACGAGCGGTACGCCCCCCAACCCATGCCCACCGCCGTGGCCCCCAGCAGCGCCACCCCCACCCCCGTGCCCACCCCCGTGAACAGCAGCGCCGTGCCCGCGACGACCGCCACCAGCCCCAGCGCATCGTCCAGAAAGTGCTCGACGTGCTGCCAGCCGGTGGTCTGGTGCGAGTCCACCTGGCTGTAGGCAATGTCCATCGCCCCCGCCGGCCCCTTGCTGTAGCTGGCCAGCTCGATCCCCCCGGGCTGCGCGTCGTTGCGAGTCTGCAGCCACGTCGGCACGTACAGCTGGCCGCCCCCCAGCGCGTTGTTGTGCTGGTAGTCGCTCAGGTTGTCGTAGTGCCAGCCCCGATCGTCGATCAGCTTGGTGTGATGGCTGCCTTTGTCCGTCACGCCGAACAAGCTCGACGGGTTCGCTCCGCCGTCGCTCGACGCATAGAACGTCGGGATCAGGCTGACCGTCAGCACCGGGGCGCCGCTCGCGCCGGCCGCGCTTGCCTGGCTCGGCAGGCTCACCCCCGCCACCGTCTGCAACTGCTTGGCCACCGGCGTCACGATGTCCGCGAACTTCGGATTGTGCGCGTACAGGTTCTCTCCCCGGTACGTCCCGATGCTGATCTGGTGCAGCAACTCCCCTTCCGAGAGCGGCTTGCCGTAAATATCGACCGGCACCGCGTGCCGCCCGTCCAGCGTCGCCTGCGCGCTGAAGTTCACCAGCCCCGCGGCCGGGATCGGGTATTTCCCGGCGCTCAGCGCCTGGACGATCTGCTGCTCGCTCAGCGCCTTGCCCTGGCTGTCCGTAGGCGCGGCCACGTGCGCGTACTGCCCGGTGGCCAGCAGTTTGGCCAACTGCTGCGGGGTGAGCAACTGCGCCTGGGCGTCGAGCGGCAGCGCATATTGCCCGCCCACGATCAGCTGCGCCCACGCTTCGTTGGAGACCGGCTTGCCCCCGCTTTGCGGCGCCGCATACCCGGCCTGCCTGAGCCACTGCGCGGTCATCAGCGGCGATTGCGCCTGTGCCGGCTGTCCGTTGGCCCCCGCCACGGTCGGCATCGCGATCGTGTCCGGCGCCATGTTCAGCCCCGCCGCGATGAAGTTGTCCAGCTGGGTCGTGTCGCCGAACTGCGACGACCCGGTGCCGTAGTGTTGCCCGATGTCGTTGAAGTACGCTTGCAGGGTGGCCGGCGCGGCCTGCAGGAAGCTCTGATAGCTTTGCTGCGCGTATTGGCTGTTTTGCTTGCCGGCGGCTTCCTGGCTGCCCAGTTGATACGCCTGCGTGAAGTTGTTCGCCGGCACGCTCTTGGCGCTGTAGATTTGCGCGTTCAGCGCATCCGACAGATCCGTGCCATACCCCCCGCTCATCGCGTCGCGCACGCTTTGGAACATCATCATCCCGCTGCCCGCGCTGCCCTGGATGGCATAGATCAGGGTGCCGGCCTTGCCCTTGGCCGTGGTGTTGCCCGCATCGAGCAGCCACGCCGCCATCTGATTGGCCTCGGCGTGGCTGGGGTCTTGCTGGTCGGCCACTTGCACCGCCTGGCTCAGGCCCTTGTAGAGCTCCTCCCCGCGCGTGGGCGACGGCAGGCCGCTGTTGGACTGGAACCACTGCCCGTCGAAGTTCTGCCGCAGCGTTTGCAGCGCCAGCGCCGCGAACTGCGGCGGCGCGTTCTTGGTGACCTGCTGCAGCCACAACCCGACCTTGTCCGCGTTCATCGTCGCGTCGTTCTTCTGCGCCGGCGTCGCGTTGTCCCCAGGACTTTGAATCAGCGCCGCGTATTGGCTCTGGATGTAGCTCGCGCTGAATCTGGGCGCCCCGATGTTCTGCCACAGCGCGTCCGCTTCGCCCGGCAGCGGCGCCTGGCTCATGTTGGTCTGCAGGATCTGCAGCGCCTTCGCGTCGTTCGCGCTCGTGCGCGTGCCCTGCGTGAGCTGGTTCACCTGGCTTTGCACCCGGTTGAACCGTACCGTCTGCCCCGCGCCCAGCAGCAAGCCAATCTTGGCCTGCGCGCCCTGGCTCGCATGCGCCATCGCGTATTGCAGGTAGTCCTTGTTGTGCAACTGCGTCTTGTCCGTCGCGCTCAGGCTCGGATCGTCCGGGTTCACGCTCGTCGCATCGACCCCCGTCATCTTGTAGATCGCGTACTCCAGCGGGTTGCTCTGCGCCAGCTGCTTCTCCCACCCGTTCTTGATCTGCGACGGGTCGATCTGCACCCCGCTCATCTGCACCTGCGCGAACGCCACCGGGTCGCTTTGCGCCAGCTGCTTTTGCGCCGGCGTCAGCGTCGGGTCGTTCGGGTTCACATTGGCCACGTAGTGCTGCAGCATTTGCTGCGCCGAGATCACCGCCGTCTCCCCCGGCACGCTCAGCGGATCGCTCTTGTCCCCCAGCGAGTACAGCTCCGTGCTGTGGCCTTGCGCCACCGCCTGCGCCGCCTGCTGCTGCTCGGCCGGGCTCACGTCAACCCCCGCATCGTCGTGACCCGCCTGCACCTGCGCGTATTCGCTTTGCGCCTGGCTCAGCTCGCTGCTCACGTCGCCATACTCGGCGCGCCTGACCCCGCCAGGCAGCTTGTTCAACGCCGCCATGTCCGCCTGCGCGTTCTGCAGGTGCAACTGCGCGGCCTGCAGCGCGATCTCGTGACCCAGCGCCTGGTTGAAGTCGTTCAGCGCCGCGCTCTTTTGCGCGTCCGTCGCCCCCGGCGTCTGGCTCACGATCTCCATCCGGAACGCCCGCTCGCTGGTCGCCCGCGCCGCCGCGCTCTGCCCCTTGACGCTTTGCGCCGCGTCGTCGACCACCTGGTTCAGCGTCGCGTCCCCTTTGCCGCTGGCCTTGAGCTTGGCCGCCTCGCTGTCGATCGCCGCCCCCGCCCCGCTCGGGTCCTTCGCCCCGTCCGCCGCCAGCCTCAGCTGGTTGCTCGCCGAGCGCTGCACCGCCAGCCAGTCCGCATTGAACTGCTGGCCCTGCGGGTCCTTCTGCAGGTACGCCTGCCACTGCGCGTCGCTCATCCCGTACGGGTATTGCTTTTGCAGCGCCGCCTGCACCACCTTGGTCTGCGCCTGCGCCACCGCCAGGCGCCGCGCCGTCTCCTGCTCCGCCGCCAGCAGCGCCTGCTGCGCGCTCAGGTTCGATGCGTTCACCTGCCCCGCCGGTACCCCCGTGCCATTACTCCCGCTGCCGCCCGTCGCCCCAGGCTTGGGCGCGCTCCCGCTCCCGCTCGTGCTCGTGCTCGCCGGGTGCGCCGGTAACTCGACTGGTCCGCCTCCATCCGCCGGCATGATCAACATCGCTCACACACTCCGCTTCGCCTTTCGCGATCTGCCGAACGAGATCGAGCCAATCGCTACTATCGTCGTAGTACTGAATATATTAATTAAATCGGCGTTGAGAAAACTGAAAACAATTCAGCCAAGCCGGCACAAAGACACTGACAGAGGAGAGTTTCGGGATCTTTCTATCGGTTGATGGCAGCATTTTGGTCGACGTCCCCGCCGTACTCAATTCGACCTATTCGTAGTTTGCGAGGTGGTTTGCGAGGCATTTTCCAGAAAATTCGTAGCAATAAAAAAACGCGCCTCGGAACGAAGGCGCGTCGTTGGCTGTTACCGCTGTCCCGCAGCGGGCTCAGACTTGGGTCGGCCCGAAACCGCCGCCGCCAGGCGTCTGGATCACGAACAGGTCGCCGGCGGCCATCTGCACCTCGTGCGTGGCGCCAAATTCTTCGCGTGCCGAATGACCGTTGACCCGCGTGGCGCGTTCGACCCAGTTGCGCCCGGGCGCGCCGCTGCCGCCGCCTTGCAGGCCGAACGGCGCCACGCGACGGTGATTGGCGAGAATCACCGCCGTCATCGGCTCGAGAAAGCGAATGCGCCGCTCGGTGCCGTTGCCACCGCGCCGCAGGCCAGCGCCGCCGCTGCCCTGCCGGATGCGGAAGTCTTCCAGGCGAACCGGGAAACGCCACTCGAGCACCTCCGGATCGGTCAGGCGCGAGTTTGTCATGTGGGTCTGGACCGCGTCGCAGCCGTCGAAGTCGGGACCGGCGCCGGCGCCGCCGCAGATCGTTTCGTAGTATTGGAAGCGCTCGTTGCCGAACGTGAAGTTGTTCATCGTTCCCTGCGCGGCGGCCATCACACCGAGCGCTCCGTATAGCGTATCGGTGATGCATTGCGAGGTTTCGACGTTACCCGCGACCACCGCAGCCGGGTAGCGCGGATTGAGCATCGATCCTTCCGGGATGACGATGCGCAGCGGCTTGAGGCAACCCGCATTCATCGGAATGTCGTCGTCGACCAGCGTACGGAACACATACAGCACGGCGGCCTTGCATACGGCGGCCGGCGCGTTGTAATTATCCTGACGCTGTTCGCTGGTACCGCTGAAGTCGATCACGGCGCTGCGCTCGGCCTTGTCGATCGTAATGCGCACGGCGATTTTCGCGCCATGATCCATCTCGTATTCGAACTGCCCGTCCTTGAGCACCGTCAGGACGCGGCGCACCATCTCCTCGGCGTTGTCCTGCACGTGCTGCATATAGGCGCGCACGACCTCGAGGCCGAACTGACCGACCATCTTGTCGAGTTCTTCGACGCCCTTGGCGCACGCGGCGACCTGGGCGCGCAGATCGGCCAGATTCTGCTCGACATTGCGTACCGGATGCGGTCCCGAGCAGAGCAATTCGCGCATGCGGCTCTCCAGGAACGTGCCTTCGGCGACCAGTTGCACGTTGTCAAGCAGCACCCCTTCCTGGTCGACATGGCACGAATTGGCAGGCATCGAGCCCGGCGTAATGCCGCCGATGTCGGCATGGTGCCCGCGCGCGGCGAGATAGAACAGCGGCTGTGCGTGCCCGGCGATGAACATCGGCGTGACCACCGTGACGTCGGGCAAATGGGTGCCGCCGGCGTAGGGGGCATTGAGCACGAACACGTCGCCCGGCTTCATGGAGCCGGCGCGGCGCGTGAGAACGGTTTGCACGCTCTCGCCCATCGAGCCCAGATGCACCGGCATATGCGGCGCGTTGGCGATCAGGTTGCCGTCGCCGTCGAAAATCGCGCATGAGAAATCCAGGCGCTCCTTGATATTGACCGACGACGAGGTATTGGCCAGCGTCACGCCCATCTGCTCGGCGATCGACATGAACAGATTATTGAACACTTCGAGCAGCACCGGATCGGCATGCGTGCCGGCCGCGTAGGTGCGCGCCAGTGCGGTGGTCCGCTCGAGCACCAGATGATCGCGGCCGGTCAGGCGCGCGCTCCAGCCGGCCTCGATCACGGTAGTGGCGTTTTTCTCGATGACGATTGCCGGCCCCTGGAGCCGCACGCCGGGGCGCAAATGCTCGCGCTTGTAGACCGGTGCTTCGAGGTATTCGCCGCCGGCATAGACGCGCGCCCGCGCCACCGGGTCGGCGCTCGCCGTTTTGTCTTCGTCGACCAGCATTTCGGTTTCGACGTCCTGCCCGCGGCCGATGGCCTCGACAGCGATCGCTTCGATCACCAGCGGCTTGCCCGGCATCAGGAAGCCATAGCG